>CALZDK010000215.1 GCA_945637645.1 uncultured Prevotella sp. | reverse complement strand
CCCTAACTGACGAAGTTTTGTCGGAGAACCCGAATGTTAAACTATATTAATCAGCGAAAATTAATTATGCAATTTATTGCATAATTAAAAAATTCGTTGTACCTTTGCATTGTGTTAAGAAAAATATAATGTTGAATTTTAAATCCTTTATGCAAATTAATCGAGAAAAGTTTTGCGCTTTCGATAATAATAGCTATCTTTGCATGAGAAAAAAAAATGATTACTTATGAGAAAGGTTTTATACATGTTGGATCTTGCCTTGGCGGCGATTCTGTTGCTGTCGTCGTGTAGCGACAACGAGAGCGTGGAAGCAGGAAAGTTCAAGTGTGTGTTTGACGCGCTGGATTGGGGAAATGGAACAACGACATACGTCATAGGTCACAAAAGCCCCGACACTGACGCAGTATGCTCTGCCATAACCTACGCATACCTGATGAAGGCTTTGGGCTACCAATGCGAGGCGAGGGTTGCGGGAAAACTGAACAACGAGACGAAAATGGTGCTGGAGAGGTTTGGCATCGAAGTGCCAGAGGTGATGGACAATGCCGATGGAGAGCGAATGATAATGACAGACCACAGCGAGCTGCTGCAAGCCATAGAAGGAATGGACAAGGCAAGGATACTGCAGATCATTGACCACCACGCCTTGGGAAGTGCCGTGACATCGGCTCCGCTCTACTGCCGCATAATGCCAGTCGGTTCGACTTGCAGCGTGGTATATACGAGCTTCAAGGATTATGGAGTGACTATAGGCAAGGACATGGCAGGACTTATGCTGTCTGCCCTGCTCAGCGACACAAACAACATGACTTCGACAACGACAACTGACGTGGACAGAATGATGTATGCCGAACTGTTGCCGCTTTCAGGCATAACCGACACCGAAAGCTACTATCGTGAGATGTCAGACTCTTTGGCTTCATATTCTGGAATGACCGACGAGGAGATTTTCTTCTCCGACTATAAGGACTACGGCACGGAGTCGGTGGGCAAGGATATTGGTGTTGCAGTGGTGAACTCTCTCGACGAGGCGGCACAAGCGAGTCTGCGCAACAGAATGGCGAAATTCATGCCCACTGCCTTGGAGAAGAGAAAGAGGGAAATGGTGTTTGCCATGATAATAAACAAGACAGACAACTACACGGACATCATTTATTATGGCGATGGTGCGAAGGAAACCGCAGAGAAGGCTTTTGGCACATCAGACAAAGACTACATAAGGTGTGAGGGGCAGTTGTCGCGAAAAAACGATTTCATCCCTGCCATAAGCAAGGCTTTGACAGAAATGACAAACACATTGGACATTGAAGAGTCATCTTCGCTTGCCTCCGCAACTAAATCTGGAATTGTTGGCGAGTTAACTGATTGACATAAACCACAACCGAACATATTACAGATGGAGAAGATAACGAAAAAGCTACTGGAACTGCAGGACATTGAATACAGGGACTTCACTGCACGGCTGATACCTGACATAGACAAGAAAAGGATTGTGGGTGTGAGGCTGCCACAACTGAGAACGTTGGCGAAAGAGATAGTGAGGGAAGGGAAAAGCGATGAGGTATTGGCAAAACTGCCACACTACTATACCGACGAGAACAACCTGCATGCCTTCGTGCTCGCGGAACTGAAAGACTACGACCATACAGTGGCAGAACTCGACCGTTTCCTTCCTTACGTTGACAACTGGGCAACATGCGACTCCATGAAACCTAAGACATTCAAGAGAAAGGAGAACAAGGAAAAACTGTTGGGTGACATACGCCGATGGCTCAACACCGACAAGCCTTTCACCGTAAGGTTTGCCATAAGCATGCTGATGACCCACTTTCTCGACAAACACTTCCGTGAGGAATATCTCAACTGGGTGGCTGCGGTAGAAAACGAACACTATTATGTGAGAATGATGGTGGCATGGTTTTTCGCCACGGCTTTGGCAAAACAATATGACGCTACTCTACCCTACCTCAAGGCAAAACGACTTGAAAAATGGACACACAACAAGGCGATACAAAAAGCCACAGAGAGCCTGCGCATCACTCAAGAACAGAAACAACTGCTCAGGACGCTGAAATACTCTTAGCCACAACATAGGCAGTGGTCCATGCTGCCTGAAGATTGAAGCCGCCGGTGATGGCATCGACGTCGAGAACCTCGCCGGCAAAATAGACATGGGGATGGAGGCGACATTCGAGAGTGGAGGGATTAATGTTGGATAGCGAAACGCCGCCACAGGTGACAAACTCGTCCTTGAAACGGTTTTTACCAACTATATCTACGGTGAAACTTGTCAGACGCGAGGCAAGACGGTTGAAACTCTTCCTGCCCAACTCTGCCCAACGCTGTTCGGGACGCAAGCCACAACTCTGCAGGAGGAATGTCCAAAGACGACTGTTGAAGCGCGTGGGATAGACACTCTGAAGCTGCTTCTGACCGTGGAGCACTGAAAGCTCAACAAGTTCGTCCACCACCTCGGTCTCACGCTTGCCGCCAAACCAGTTTACGGAAATCGGGGCG
>CALZDK010000214.1 GCA_945637645.1 uncultured Prevotella sp. | reverse complement strand
AAGGATGCCGTAGTGTCGTTCCTCGTTGGCGAAATACATCATCTCGACATGGGAACGCTTCTCGACCGCCTTGGCATTGCCGTTCGCACAGGTCATCACTGCGCCCAGCCGCTGATGATACGTCTTGGAGTTCAGGGTACGGTGCGTGCGTCATTTGCCTTTTACAACACGAAAGAAGAGATTGACGTTCTTGCCAGTGGTATTGAGCGGGTGTCAAAGATGTTTTAACCACAATATCTATGCTGAGAAACAACTATTACGAAGGCATGGTTGAGGCGGGTTGTGATGAGGCAGGGCGCGGTTGCCTCGCGGGCAGTGTCTATGCCGCTGCCGTAATATTGCCTCCCGACTACCACAACGAGCTTCTCAACGACTCGAAGCAACTCACCGAGAAACGGCGTTATGCCTTGCGTGAAGCCATACAGCGCGATGCCGTGGCATGGGCAGTAGGTGTTGTCACTCCGGAGGAGATAGACAATATAAACATTCTAAACGCCAGCATACTTGCCATGCACCGGGCTCTCGACCAACTTGCTGTGCGTCCGGAGGCTGTCATCGTTGACGGCAACAGGTTTAAGCCCTATGGCAACGTTCCTTTCTCAACCATTGTCAAGGGCGACGGAAAGTATCTTTCCATTGCGGCAGCCAGCATACTCGCAAAAACATATCGCGACGACTATATGGGTAAACTTGCCGAAGAATATCCGCAATATGACTGGAAGAGCAACAAAGGCTATCCAACGAAGAAACATCGCGACGCAATCAGAAAGTTTGGCACTACGCCATATCACCGTAGGACATTCAACCTGCTCGGCGACACGCAGCTGTCGTTCGATTTCTAAACTAAAGACCCAAAATTAAAAAACTCATATATGAAATCACTAAAAGAACTGTTCAGAATAGGCAAGGGCCCTTCAAGTAGCCATACTATGGGACCACAGCAAGCAGCCAAACTGTTCGCAGAGCGCAACAGTGATGCAAAGTCGTTTGAAGTGACACTCTATGGCTCTCTTGCCGCAACGGGCAAGGGACACCAAACAGATGTTGCAATAATCGACGTTCTTCAACCGTTGGCTCCTGTGGAAATTATTTGGAAACCGTCAGAGTTCTTGCCTTTTCACCCTAATGGAATGCGTTTCGTAGCCAAAAGTGGTGATGGGAATACGCTTGACGACTGGACAGTATATAGTGTGGGAGGTGGTGCCTTGTCGGAGGGAAAGACAGGAACTTCTGCCAATGAACCTCCTGAAGTATATGGCATGAACACCATGACAGAGATAATGAAATGGTGCTACGACAATGGCAGAAGCTATTGGGAATATGTGGATATTACCGAAGGACCTGAAATCTGGGACTATCTTATGGAGGTGTGGAAAGCCATGCAGGAATCCGTGGAGCGTGGAATAAACACTGAGGGCAGATTGCCAGGACCTCTTAACCTGTCGCGCAAGGCGTCAACATATTATGTCAAGGCCTCAGGCTATCAGCGCAACCTTCAGACGCGAGGTCTTGTCTATTCGTATGCCTTGGCTGTCAGCGAGGAGAATGCGTCGGGAGGCATTATCGTCACTGCTCCTACGTGTGGCTCATGCGGAGTGTTGCCCGCCGTGCTCTATCATCTCTCCCGCGGACACAAGTTCAGCGACGAGAGAATTATCCATGCAATAGCCACTGCCGGAATCGTAGGCAACGTGGCTAAGACCAACGCCTCAATATCAGGTGCCGATGTAGGTTGTCAGGGAGAGGTCGGCGTGGCTTGCGCCATGGCCTCTGCTGCCGCATGCCAACTGTTTGGCGGAAGCCCGTCGCAGATAGAGTATGCCGCTGAAATGGGACTTGAACACCATCTCGGCATGACTTGCGACCCTGTGTGCGGTCTTGTCCAGATTCCCTGTATAGAGCGAAATGCCTTTGCTGCGGCAAGGGCTCTCGACAGCAACATCTATGCCTCCTTCTCCGACGGCATACACCGTGTGTCTTACGACAAGGTCATTAGTGTCATGAAGCAGACAGGGCACGACCTGCCGTCGCTCTATAAGGAAACGAGCGAAGGTGGCTTGGCAACAACATTGGATATTTAGGATATATGAAGAAGTGTGTTGAGATAGATTTCGTGAGGTGTGTACTCATGGCGATAGTCATTCTCGTACATGTGGTGAATTTCGGCACTCTTCATCCCGATTTCAAGACGAGCATGTTCACATTCTTCATGCCCGCCTTCCTCATCATCACCGGCTATCTTGTCAATGTGGAGAAGTCCCCGGCGGCATTCTTCCGATACATAATGCGCATCACCCTGCCTTACGTCATAATGGTGACCGCCTTTTCCCTTATGTCGCTCTTTCTTCCTGTAAGGGATGGCCTGTCAGAACTGAGTGTGTCGGCACTTTCCGAAAGGCTTTTCGTGATGTCAATCGGACCATATTGGTTTTTCTACGACATGATAGTTTGTGGCGTGGCTTATTATGCGGTGTTTCATTTCCTTGGCACGAGGCTTGGCATTGCTTCGCGACTTTCCTTGTTGGCA
>CALZDK010000213.1 GCA_945637645.1 uncultured Prevotella sp. | reverse complement strand
TCAACTTGTCAACTCGTCAACTTGTCAACTCGTCAACTTGTCAACTTGTCAACTTGTCAACTCGTCAACTTGTCAACTCGTCAACTCGAAACATATCGCCCTAACCAATGCGTCGTTTTCCTCCCTGCTTTGTGCCGCCACACGGAAATGTTGCGGAGTGAGACCGTTGAAGTTCGATGCGTCGCGAATCAACATTCCATACTCTGTGGCAAGCCTGTGTTTCAGTTCCGCGGCAGTTCCATGATGAAGTCGGCAGAGCATAAAGTTCGTCCTCGTCGGATCCACACTCATTCCCTCTATCTCGTTCAGTTTCCTGCGCAGCCGTTGCGTTTCCTCAAGATATGCCTCCACGTTCTTCACCGCACAGAAGCCGTTGTCCACGATATAGTGTCCCGCCTCTATTGCGAGCACATTCACTGTCCAAGGTCTCAGCCACTTTCGCAGTTCCACGGTCCATTCCCTTGCCGCCACAATGTAGCCAAGTCGAAGTCCCGGTATGGCGCAACTTTTCGTCATCGAGTGTATCTGAATCACATTTCCCAGCCCTACAGCATCCTTTGCCGAGAGTTCCTCCACGTCTGAACACCATCCATACGACTGGTCAACCACCATCAGCCTTTCGCCCGCTGCCATGCGTTTCAGCTCACTGCTCTCCAATGCGCTTCCCGTAGGATTGTTGGGATTGCATATCCAAACCACGTCGGCGGAGTCGTCGAGCCTTATGCCAGCCTGTAGGCAGGCATCCTCGTATTCGGCAAAGGTCGGTTTCACAATCCTTTGTAGCCCGAAGCCTTTCCTGCTCAGTGTTTCAGCAATGAGATAGATGGCGTCCGTTGCCCCATTGGTAACAATCACACATTCCGCTGCCACTCCCATCTTCTCGGCGAGTTTCCTTTCCAACGACAGTGGCTCTGGCTCAGGATAGTTGGCTATCAGCCCCACCCTACTCCGCAGATGGTCCAACAGCGGCTGAAGGTCGGCATGGGCATAGACGTTTGAACTGAAGTTCATCCTTATGCCCTCATATTCGTGTATATCGTCACCGTGTCCAGTTATCATCTCTTCAATATCTCATACACCTTTGCCATATCCACATGCTTCCGCACATGGTCGGCAAGTCTGTCGTAGTGTTCTTCCTTATATTTTGCATAGTCGAACCCTCCGCTTTGCTTCTGTCCCAACAGGAAATCTACAAAGGCAGGATTGTCTAAGCAACCATGCAGATAGGTTCCCATGCAGTGGCTGTCCACAAAGCAGCCTTCCGTCTCCCCGTCAGCCTTCTTGGTCAGTGGACTATAACTGTTGTCCGTAGGTGTTGATATGCCTTGGTGAATCTCATATCCTCTCATCCTTTCACTCCCTTCAATCAGGGAGAACTCCGTTTGGCATGTCACTTTTTTCTCACCCATTACAGTGGTCACGGGCAACAGACCCATTCCGTCTATGTGTATTGCCTCGCCCTCGGTCTGCCGTGGGTCGTCTATTCCTTTTCCCATCATCTGGTAGCCGCCACAGATTCCGAGTATGGTCTTCCCTCGCTGTCGGGCTTCCTTTATCGTTGCCTCCACGCCCTCGTTGCGCAGATGCCGCAGGTCGTCGATGGTCGATTTGCTGCCTGGCAGTATTATTATGTCAGCCTTCAGCAGTTGATCGCGGTCGGTGGTGTAATAGACATTCAGGCGTGGGTCTTGCTCTATTGCCTTGAAATCCGTAAAGTTGCTCAGGTGGCGTATCTTCACCACAGCCACGTTAGTCTTTCCCTCCTTCGCGTTGCGCTGTTTCTTGTCGAGCACCACACTGTCCTCGTCCTCCACTCCCACGTCTTCCAAATAGGACACCACTCCGAGCACCGGCACTTGGCATATTTCCTCTATCATTCGTCGCCCATCGTCGAAGAGTCTGAGGTCGCCACGGAACTTGTTCACTATTATGCCCTTTATCCTCTGTCTGTCCTCCGGCGTTTGCAGCATCACGCTTCCGTAGAGGCTGGCGAACACGCCTCCACGGTCTATGTCACCCACGAGTATCACGTCTGCGTCGGCATGACGTGCCATAGGCAGGTTCACTATGTCGCGCTCCCTGAGGTTCAGCTCCGATATGCTTCCCGCGCCTTCCATCACTATCGGGTTGTAGCGCAGGGCAAGTCGGTCGAACGCCTCGCACGCCTCACGCCGCAAGTAGTCCTTTCCCTCGCCGCGGAAGTAGCTGTAGGCGTCGCGGTTGCCTATTGGCACTCCGTTGAGCACCACCTGCGAAGTGTGGTCCGACTGCGGTTTCAACAGTATGGGGTTCATGTCTGTGTGGCACGCTATTCCCGCCGCCTCAGCCTGTGCCGCCTGCGCCCTGCCTATCTCCAGTCCCTCTGGCGTGGCAAAGGAGTTGAGCGCCATATTCTGCGCCTTGAACGGCGCAGGACTATAGCCGTCCTGACGGAATATCCTGCAGAAAGCGGCAGCAATAACACTCTTGCCCACATCGCTTCCCGTACCCGCAAACATTATGTTTCTAAGTCTCTTCATACCGTTTATTGGAAAAATTACTGCAAAGTTACGTATAAAAAGCCTATCTACAAACTT
>CALZDK010000212.1 GCA_945637645.1 uncultured Prevotella sp. | reverse complement strand
GGTAGTGGAGGAAATGAGCTGACGCGCCCCTCTTCTTCGTCCCCACTTCAGTGTATGGAATGGATGTCGCATTAGTCATTGCATACGAGTTTGTCAAGATAGTGGCAATGCTCCACGTCTTGATGGACAACAGGCAGCCGGCAAAGACAATGGCCTGGATGCTGGTCATCTATTTTGTGCCTGTCGTGGGACTCATCTTCTATTTCTTTTTCGGTCAGAACACAAGGCGCGAGAGGCTTATGAGCGAGCGCAGTCTCAATCAGCTCACCAAACGTGCCATGCTGGAATTTGTGGAGCAGCGCGACCTTCAGGTTGCCGACGAGCATCGGCCCACGGTTGACCTTTTTGTCAACCAGGGCTTCTGCCTCCCCTTCAAGGACAACAACGTGGAGATATTCACCCACGGACGCACTTTCTTTGCCGACCTCTTGCGTGCCTTAGGGACAGCAACACAGAGCATCCATCTCGATTTCTATATCTTTGAGGACGACGCCCTGGGCAACCTCGTTGCCGACGTGCTTATCGACAAGGCTCGCCAGGGAGTCGAGGTGCGTCTCATCTACGACGATGTAGGCTGCTGGAATGTCAGGCGTGGTTTCTTTGAGCGCATGCGCCAGGAAGGCATCGAGGCCTGTCCTTTCATGCCTGTCAGGTTCCGCTCCTTCACCAGTAAGGTCAACTACCGCAACCACCGCAAGATCATTGTCATCGATGGAGTCATAGGCTACATCGGCGGCATCAATGTGGCGTTGCGCTACGCCAATGCCGGTTGGCGCGACACCATGGTCAGGATAGAGGGTGGAGGAGTCTATGGCCTTCAAAGGGCATTCCTTGTCGATTGGTATTTTGTTGACCGCACCCTCATAAGCAACCGTAAATACTATCCGTCGTTGAAAGGCTATTGCGTCAACGACTGTGTGGCGCAGGTTGTCACCTCCACTCCTGTCACACCTTCCCCAGAGATAATGCAAGGTCTTCTTGGCGTCATCATGAGAGCTCGCCGCTACATCTACATCCAGACACCTTATTTCATTCCCAACGAAACCATACTCGTGGCATTGAAGACTGCCGTCTTGGCAGGGGTCGATGTCCGTATTATGGTGCCCAAACGGTGCGACTCCCGTTTTGTGCAGTGGGCGGGGCAGTCCTATCTTGCCGACATTGCCGCGGCAGGCGTAAAGGTGCTATGCTATGCCGAAGGCTTCCTTCACAGCAAGTTGTGGGTTGTTGATGACACTCTCTCCTCCTGTGGCTCCACCAATGTCGATTTCCGCAGTTTCGAGAACAATTTCGAGGCAAATGTCTTTTTCTACGACCAAGACTTGGCAATGCGTTTCAAGTCGGTTTTCGAGACCGACGAGCAGCGGTGTGTCCCTTACGATGTTGCCAAGGAGAAGCGTCGCAAGTTTGGCATAAGGCTATGGGAAAGCCTCATGCGCCTCCTTTCCCCTCTCTTCTAATCCTCACGTCTTTGAATCACGGGAGCAGGTTCTTCAACCCGAAAGAGTGAACCAGGCCTTTCCTAATGACCCTCATTTAAGCGAGCGCTGGTACACCTGTTCAAACACGTCCATTTCTCGCTTGGCTATACCCAGGCGAGTGGCTATGGATTTCCAACACTTCACACCAGCCTTCACTTCTTCGATGATATGCACAGCTTCGTCTTTGCCTATCATATACTCCTCCGAAGAATCGAGCAACACCTGAAGGTCTGCATGATTCGTTGTGGAGTTGATGAGCAAAGCCTGGTGTTCATTCAGAGTCGGATTCATGTCGTATGCCGGTGAGAGCGTCCAGCCACGTGGAGTCAGCAGGAATCCGTGGTTGCGGAAATGGTCATCGCTATTGCCGATGGCTATATTGAATGCCACTCGACGATAGAGCTGACGAAGGTTCTGCTCTACGTCACAGCAGTTCTGGAGGATGAAGTCCACGATGTCCAGATAGCCGTTGCCCGACTTGGCATCACAGCCATCAGTCAAGCCCAACAAGGTCATGGCTGATGCGAAATGCTTTCTTCTTCCTTCGGCTGTCCTGTCGAAACGTCTGGAAAGTAAGGCATGGTACTTCTCACCCGTCTCAATGATACTAGTCTCTGCAGCTACAACTCCAGCCTCTTTCGCCAACAGATGACTATGGTGTTCCCACAGGCCGACATCATAATCATCGTTCCTTGACGGGAACTTGGCTATGCAAAGCCGACCTTCATCATTCATCACTCCAGCTTTGGGACGGGCACCGCCAAGCGAAGTGCCAGGATGAACGAGTTGCAAGAGCCACTTCTTTTCCGGCAACTGATTCAGTTCCTCACTCTTCTCAATCTCCATACTGGCTGCCACAAAAGCCCGTATGTCGGTCAAAGGAGGAATACGAAGCGAGCTATCACTATTAATAAACTCTGCATTTTTCGACTCCTTAAAGCGGAAACCACCCATGCGAGAGTAGTCATCGATACCAATGAGGTAATCAAACGACGAAAGCTTACGTACCGGGCGTTTCTCTTCCGTAGCAAGAATCTGTTCGCGACGGTTAAGCAGTAATCGTCCCCAACGGTCAGGCAACGCATCGCTGAAGCAGCCGAAGATGTCCCTGTCTGGCTGGGTGTATTGTTGACCGGGATAGTTGTTGATGTCGGCA
>CALZDK010000211.1 GCA_945637645.1 uncultured Prevotella sp. | reverse complement strand
ATGGAGAAGCTGAAGTTTGAGAACGACATAGAGATTGTGGTTACCCACGAAACCGTTGAAAGATTGAACAATTGAAAGATTGGACATAAAAAAAACCGCTAAGATATGGGTCTTGGCGGTTTTTTTTTGTCAACTATTTAAGTTTCACATATGCTCAATCCTAAGAAGTTAAGTTATATTAGCGTCATTCCAAGTTCCTTGCATTCCTTGCGCATGTCTTCTGGCCAGATGCTTGCCTGAATTTCTCCTATGTGTCCTTTGTGGAGCATGACCATACACAAGCGGCTCTGTCCTATACCGCCACCAATGCTCAGTGGCAACTGGTCGTCCATAAGTTTCTTGTGGAAGTAGAGGTTGAGACGCTCTTCCTTGCCTTCGAGCTTCAACTGGCGCACAAGCGACTCCTTGTTGACACGGATTCCCATCGACGAAAGCTCAAAGGATCGTCCGAGGACAGGATACCAGATGAGAATGTCGCCATTGAGGCCTGCCTTGCCGTTCTCTGCCACTGTTGACCAGTCGTCGTAGTCGGGGGCGCGACCGTCGTGTTTCTTGCCGTCGCTGAGTTTTCCGCCTATACCTATTATGAACACTGCACCGTATTTGCGGCAAATCTCGTCTTCGCGCTCTTTTGGAGTCTTGTCGGGATACATCTGTAGCAAATCCTCGCTGTGGATGAACGTTATTTTCTCCGGGAGGAATGGTTTCAGTTGCGGATAGGTCTCGCAAGTGAGGAATTCTGTGCGCAGAATGGCGGCATAGATTCGCTCAACCACGTTTTTCAGGTAGGCGAGGGTGCGCTGTTCGGGCTTTATCACGGCTTCCCAGTCCCACTGATCGACGTAGAGTGAGTGGAGGTTGTCGAGTTCCTCGTCGGCACGTATGGCGTTCATGTCGGTGTAGATGCCATATCCAGGCTCTATATTGTATTCAGCAAGCGAGAGTCGCTTCCATTTTGCAAGCGAGTGAACCACCTCTGCCTTTGCGTCGCCAAGGTCTTTGATGGGGAAGGTCACGGCGCGCTCCACGCCATTGAGGTCGTCGTTGATACCCAGACCCTTAAGCACGAAAAGAGGTGCCGTAACGCGGCGCAGTCGAAGTTCTGTTGACAGGTTCTGCTGGAAGAACTCCTTAATTTGCTTAATGCCATGCTCGGTCTGTTTCATGTCGAGAGCGGCACAGTATTCAATAGGTTTGATTATACTACCCATAATTTTTTAGTTTTTTTGTCTATTTTATTATTTGTGGGTGCAAAGTTACACATATTCTTTTAATATGCAAGCATAATTGCCGATTTTTTAATCAAAAAGTAATGTTTTCCTTCTTTTAGCCTCACATTGTGCTATAATAAAGCCTTTTTTTGGGGAGGTGTGTCTATTATCCCAGCTTTATATGCGTAGCCCTTGCCCATATCTCCTCTAAAGGACCTCTGCGGAAACGGCTTGTCCAAAAACGGCAGAAATGGTAGAGGCAGATGCAGAACACTATGCCAAGAACAAAACTTACGCTGTGACCGCTCACCTTGTAGAGTCCAAGCCCCCAGTTGTAGAACAGGAATCCGCCTACGATGCTCTGCATGAGATAGTCGGTAAGACTCATCTTGCCTATGCACTCAAGGTGGGAAATTGCATTGCGCATTCGGGTGGTGTAATAAAGAAGTATTATTCCGCCGACATAGAATGTCATCATGGCGAAATTGCGCCAGGCGTTGAGCTGAATGTCAAGGCTTCTGCCTACACAAACCGGCAGCTGGTCGATGGGAACTGTGAGCAACAACACTTGGGTCACGGCAAACAACAACAAGGCAACAGCCATTGCTTTCTTCCAAAAAACGAGGTTGTCTGACTCGTTGATGAAGAGACGCTTGCGCCCCAACAACATACCCACGACAAAGAGCATAAGTGTCTGGGTGAGACGGCCGTGCTCTATTGCCCAACCGAAGTTGATGGGCAATCCTGTGGTCAATCCTGCCTTTGCCACGTCGAGAAACGAGCCGTTGGCACATGCCTTGTAGCATACGTCCCATAAGTGGCCATAGCCAAGCTCCATCGGCATTGCATTAGGAACAAGCAGCCCCTTGACTATATAATAGACCTCGATGGGTTGTAGAAACAATATTGCAGCCACAGCGATAAGCACCTTGTCGGAAGCCTTTACCAAGGGGATGAGCAACAGACCGAGTACAGCGTAGGTGCAGAGGATGTCGCCATTGAAGAACACCAAGTCGAGCATTCCCCAGCCGAAAAGCAACAGCATACGCCAGGCAAAGCGCAAGCGGAAGTCCTCGCCACGCTTCTCGGCATTGTGGTGCTGAATGTAGCAGCTAAGGCCGAACAGCAATGCAAAGATTGCATACATCTTGCAAGCTCCAATGTAGAACACTGTGTCCCACAACCCTATATCGAATGCTGTCAGTTCAGGGAAGGCATAGAAATTGAGATGTTCAAGGAAATGAATAATGATAATGCCTACCACGGCAAATCCGCGAAGGCTGTCAACTACGTTTATACGTTGTGGCTTGATGCTTTGTTCCATTAGATATTGGTGTTTCGTTTTCAAAATCGTCTGCAAAGTTAATTCTTTCATTTGGCTGATATTTCTTCGGCAGCGTTGCGTCCGGCAATCTTTCCGTTCACCACAA
>CALZDK010000210.1 GCA_945637645.1 uncultured Prevotella sp. | reverse complement strand
AGTTGACAAGTTGACGAGTTGCTACTTGTCGAGTTGACGAGTTGACAAGTCGTTTATTTTGCCGCAGTTTTGCGGTTGGACTATCACCTTGTCCACTTGTCAACTTGTTTACTTGTCCACTTGAATTATTTAATATCAAACTTGAGTTCGTCGCCATCCACTCCTACCACTACAGTGTCGCCGCCTTTCACCTTTCCGGCTATTATGAGCTTTGACAACGGGTGACGGAGGTCCTTGCGTATGTTGCCGATAATCTGGCGTGCGCCATACTGAGGGTCGAAGCCTCTCATTGCCACCTTTGCCTTCACCTCGTCGCTCATCTCCAGCTTTATGTCCTGCTCGTTGAGCAACTTCAGCAAGCCTTTCAGATGGATGTCGAAAATCTTCACCACCGTCTGCTCCGTTATTGGCGAGAACGGAACAATCTCTGTCAGACGGGCGAGGAACTCCGGACGGAAATACTGCTGCATGATGTCCATCATCTCCGTGTTTGTAGGGATGTTGCCCTCCTGGAACTTCTTGGCAATGTATTGGCTGCCGATGTTGGAGGTGAACAGTATCAGTGCGTTGGAGAAGTCGCCAACCCTGCCGAGGCGGTCGTGGAGCTTGCCCTCGTCCAGTATCTGGAGGAAGAGGTCGAACACCGACTTGTGTGCCTTCTCTATCTCGTCGAACAGCACCACGCTGTATGGGTTCTGGCGAATCTTGTTCACCAGCAAACCGCCTTCCTCGTAGCCCACATATCCCGGAGGCGCACCGTAGAGCAATGCCACTGAGTGCTCTTCCTTAAACTCCGACATGTCGAAGCGCACAAGTGCCGACTCGTCGCCGAAGAGGAATGCCGCAAGGGCCTTCGAAAGCTCTGTCTTACCAGTACCGGTAGGACCGAGGAAGAAGAACGAACCCATTGGCTGTCCCTTCTTGTTCAGTCCTGAGCGAGACTCAAACACACTGTCGAGCACTTTCTTTATGGCGTGGTCCTGACCGATCACACGCTCCTTCAGCGTGTCCTCTGCGCCAAGCAGTCGGTCGCGCTCCGAGGTCTGCACCTTACCGAGAGGTATTCCCGTCTGCTTTGCCACCACAGCCTCCATGTCGGCAGTGGCGAGGTCGGTGCGTCTCTGGCTTTCGTCCTCCACCTTGTTGTTCTGAATCTTCAGTGCCGCCATCGAGCGGTCGATGAGGTCGAAGGCAGAGTCGGGCAGTGCCTTCTCGCTGAGGTAACGCTTGGCGAGGCGTATGGCATCTTCCATCACCTGCTCGCCAATCTTTATTCCGTGGAACTCCTCGTAGGCAGGCAGTGCGCCCTTCAGTATGTCGAGACAGAGGTCTGCCGTAGGCTCTTCCACGGTGAGCTTCTCCAGCTTGCTTGTCATCTCCTTGTCTGTCTCAATGTTCTTCGTGAATCCGTCGATGCTCGATGTGCAGAGCAGCTGCAGCTGTCCGCGTGTCAGCTCCTGTTTCAGCATTGCCGAGCAGCCGAAGAGCGAACCCTGCTTGTCGAAGAGTTTGTCGAGGCTCTCGATTATGAGCACTGCACTGCCGCTGCCACGGCGTTCGCTCATCATCTTCAGTATGTTCTTGAACCGGTTCTCCACCTCTCCCTTATACTGAGCGTCGGCGCTTATTGCTGCGAGGTCAACCTCCATGGCTGCCGCGTCCTTCAGGAAGTCTGGCACCTCGTTGTTTGCCAGTCGGGTGGCGAAAGCCTCAATAAGTGCTGTCTTTCCCACACCAGCCTCACCGGTGATGAGAAGGCTCGACTTAGTCTTTCTTCCCAAAGTCTCGAACACGGTTTCCAGTTCTTTCTCGAAACCCACTATCACTCCGAGTTTTCCCTCGCGTGCCTGTTTCACTTTGTCAATGCAGTATTGCTCCGCACCGCTGGAGCTGCCCTTTGGAGCCACGCCCGGTGTAGGCTCGTAGCAAGGTGTTGACGCTTCCGCGCCCGCTCCCATTTTCTCGCTTATCTCCGCGGCGGTCATAGGCAATGTCTTCAGCTGGTCGAAGGAGAATCCCACGCCGGGAGTCACAAGGGCTGCGAGCACACAGATGGCGTTGGCTTCGTCAAGACCGAACTTAATCTTGTATTCCTCTGCCTCGTCCATCACGTTCTGCGATTCGTCGGACAGTTCAAGGTCACGCATTGGTCTTACGGCTCTTGGCGCCAACTGCATCTGGACGTCAGCCCAATCCTGCAGGTAGTAATAATCCTTGTCGAGATCTGACTCAATGAACTTGACCAGCCCCACATCCTTGTGTAGGACAGCCTTGAAAAGATGTGCCGGATAAACGGCATCGCTACAATATTCCTCTGCGAATGACTGTGCGATAGTTTTGAGGTTTTCCTTCATATTATATATTTATGGCCTTACAACTAAGTGTATTGGCGAATTGTTACCAATCTGCCTTGAGACATTCTCCTATATAAAGATCATGCTCCATTAACAGGCGCAAAAATACAAATTATTATTAATCCTCACAAACTTTATAATATTTTTATTTATTTTTTTCGATTTAATTAACACTCTGTCTTTATTGCAGCCTATTTTGCACAAACTTGAAGAAACGAAATTTCATTCGCAACACAGCCCTCTCCCTGTATCCTCCTTTCAAATCATTAGAAACGTTAATTTATTGGAAAAGCGGACAAAAACTTTGTAAAACGTATTGGAAAAGCGGACAAA
>CALZDK010000209.1 GCA_945637645.1 uncultured Prevotella sp. | reverse complement strand
CACATGGTGCAGAACTCACCTTCGGTCTTGTTCGAGGTCTTGTAATATTCGAGAGCCTTCTCAGGGTCGAGGGCGAGGTTGAACTGGTCCTTCCAACGGAAATCATAACGAGCCTTGGAAAGAGCATTGTCGCGAACCGTGGCACCGGGATGTCCCTTGGCGATGTCAGCTGCGTGAGCGGCAATCTTGTAGCTAATAACTCCTGCACGCACATCGTCCTTGTTGGGCAGTGCAAGATGCTCCTTTGGTGTTACGTAGCAGAGCATTGCAGTGCCATACCAGCCTATCATGGCAGCGCCTATGGCACTCGTGATGTGGTCGTAGGCAGGTGCGATGTCGGTTACGAGCGGACCGAGAGTGTAGAAAGGTGCACCATGACACTTCTCTATCTGGCGGTCCATGTTGGCACGAATCTTCTGCATTGGCACATGTCCCGGACCCTCTATAAATGCCTGCACGTTCTTCTCCCACGCGCGCTCCACAAGTTCACCCATGGTGTCAAGCTCCGCAAACTGTGCCGCGTCGTTGGCATCGTAGGTTGATCCTGGGCGAAGTCCGTCGCCGAGCGAAATAGCCACGTCATACTTGGCACAGATGTCGCAGATGTCGTCGAAATGGTCGTAGAGGAAACTCTCCTTCTGGTGAACCATACACCACTTCGAGATGATGCTTCCGCCGCGGCTCACCATTCCCGTGAGTCGTCCCTGCGAGAGAGGCACGTTCTTCAGTCGTATGCCGCAGTGTATGGTGAAATAGTCAACGCCCTGCTCACACTGCTCTATGAGTGTGTCGCGGAATATCTCCCATGTCAGGTCCTCCGCCTTTCCGTTCACCTTCTCGAATGCCTGGTACATAGGCACCGTGCCTACTGGCACCGGACAGTTGCGCAATATCCACTCGCGTGTCTCGTGGATGTTCTTTCCTGTTGAGAGGTCCATGAGCGTGTCGCCACCCCACTTACAACTCCACACGCATTTCTCCACCTCTTCCTCTATGCTCGAGTTGAGGTGTGAGTTGCCTATGTTGGTATTAATCTTCACGAGGAAGTCGGTGCCTATAATCATTGGCTCCGCCTCCGGGTGGTTAATATTCGATGGTATCACGGCACGTCCTTCAGCCACCTTCTGTCTTACAAACTCTGGCGTGATGTGAGTCTCAATGCCAAGTTCACGGCAGTTCATGTTCTCACGAATGGCGACATACTCCATTTCTTCCGTAATGACACCGCGCTTGGCAAGAGCCATCTGCGTCTCGCCTTCCTTGCGTTTTGCAATCCAAGGCTGGCGCAGTTTCGGAAGACCTTTCTCGAGGTCGATGTCCACGTTTGGGTCGCTGTAAGGACCACTTGTGTCGTAGATATAGACGGGATCATTCTCCTTAAAATGCTTCTCGCCATTCTCTACGGTCACCGTAGGTGTCAGCGTCACTCGGCGCATTCCCACCTTCAGTTCGGGGTGTATCACACCGTTCATATAGACTTTCTCCGAACTGGGATAAGTGATTTTAATGTTGTTGTTCATATTTATTGTATTATTTGTTTCATCATTGCCACAGGATTCTCTGCCCTCAACACAGTGCCGCTTACGGCAATTCCTCTTACTCCCGTTGCGAGTATGTCGTCTATGTCGTCGGCTGTGATGCCTCCAATGGCGACTACTGGCAGGTCAATGCCTGCCGCTTCCATTTTCTCTATTATGTCTCTATAGCCCTCTATACCGATCACGGGGGCGAGGTTTTTCTTTGTTGTGGTGAAACGGAACGGACCGCATCCAATGTAGTCGGCTCCCTGTCGTGCCAAACGCTCAATGTCCTCGAAAGTGTTTGCCGTGCCACCAATGATAAACTCCTCGCCAAGCACACGTCGTGCCTCATCCACAGGCATATCGTTCTTGCCGAGATGCACACCGTCGGCTTTCAGCTCCTTTGCCAGTTCCACACGGTCGTCCAGCAGGAATATGGCATCGTGGGCCTTGCACATTGGTTGAATCTCTGCTGCAGCCTTGCGCACCTCGTCGTCGGACGCGTCTTTCATTCTCAGCTGAATCCATCGGCATCCGCCTTCGAGAGCCATTCTTGCACCCTCTACATAACCAACGGTTTCCGTCTCATGTGTTATGAATTGTATTGCTCGCATATTATCATCTTTTGCGGGTTATAAAAGTGGTTTACCGGACCGTGTCCTTTCCCTGTCTCCACGTCAGCTCCTTCGCGCAGCGCGTCAGTGAGCCACTGTTTTGCCTTTCCTATTGCTTCTTCCAGCGGTAGTCCTTGTGCGAGCAGCGACGTGATAGCTGAAGACAGTGTACACCCTGTGCCGTGGGTGTTGCGCGTCACAACATTCTCCGAGTAATACTCCTGCTGCACAGAACCATAGAGCCGGTCAATTTTCGTTCCGTCGATATGACCTCCCTTTATGAGCACAGCCTTGCAACCGAGCGACAATATCTTGTCTCCTGCCTTGTCCATCGTAGCCTTGTCGGCGATGCTCATCCGTGCCAGCACTTCCGCCTCAGGCACGTTGGGAGTGAGCAGTGACGCCATTGGCAGCAATTCGCGGCAGAAAGTCTCCACGGCATCGTCGTCCATCAGTCGCGAACCACTCGTAGCCACCATCACCGGGTCAACGACAAGGTCTTTCACCCGGTAATGCCGTAGTGTGTCGGCAATGGCGTGGATGGTGGCCTTGTC
>CALZDK010000208.1 GCA_945637645.1 uncultured Prevotella sp. | reverse complement strand
GTCGAGAGGTTTCACCTTGCTTAGAATTTCGTTCAGTTTCATATCCTCATTTTTTCAAGTTTTTCAATTCATCACCAGCTTGCACACTTGTCCTTTCTTCACTATGGTGCCTGGCATAACGCTTTGCTCCTTCACCTTTCCGCAACCTTCTATCCTGGTCTTCAGACCGCGGCTCTCGAGCATGAACACCGCGTCGCGCGCGCCCATTCCACTCACGTCGGGAACAACGTTAGAGTAGGTCTTCATCTTGTTCATCGCCACCTGCTTGGGCTGTCGCGCCGCCTGTCCCCATATCGGGTTGCCGTTGGCGTAGCTGCCGCTCCATTGCGAGTTGTTCTTTATTCCGAGGTGGTCGAGCACGTATGTGGCTGCCACGAGGTTGCCGTTCTTCACCTCGGGAATCATCACCGACGAGGTGTCGCGCGCGTCCTCCACGCTAAGCTTCAGATGACGCGCCATCACTCCCTCTGCCACTTGGTGGAACACCACTCCGCTCATTCCGCCTCCCGAGGCGGGCAAGCCTGACTTCTGTATGCACACTATGCAGCTGTAGAGCGGATTGTCGGCGGGGAAATAGCCAGCAAAGCTTAGCAGATAGTGTGTCACGCCTGTCTTGTAGCCTCCGGCGCCCTGCGACACCTGTGCCGTGCCTGTCTTTCCTGCCACCTTGAAGGATTTAGAGCCAGCTTTCTTTCCCAAGCCCTGGCTCACCACGTGTTCCAGTATTGTCTGCATCTCCTTCAGAGTCTTCTCCTTGCATATCTGGCTTTTCACCACCTCCGGTTTGAACTCCTTTATCACCTCGCCGTTCTTCACCACCTCCTTCACAAAGCGTGGTCGCATCATCTTGCCGTTGTTGGCTATGGCGTTATAGAACGTCACGGTGGAGATGGGCGGTATCTGTGTCTCGTAGCCGATGCTCATCCATGCCAGTGCCGTCTTGCTCCAGTTGAGGTATTGTCCGCGGTCGTTTTTCTTCGGCATCCTTATGCGTGGAGGCGTTGATCCGGCGATGGGAATGTTCAGGTCGCTTGCAAGACCAATGCGCCTTATGCCCTCCACGAATTTCTCTGGATGGGCATGGTAGTGGTCGTCGATGATTCGGCTCACTCCGATGTTGGAACTTACCTCAAGGGCTCTTGGCAGCGAAATCACCTGATAGCCTCCGCGTCGCCAGTTGTGGTCCTTCATGTCGCGGCCATACATCTTCCATATTCCGCAACCTGTGTCCACCTTGTATGTGGTGTCCACAACGCCGTCGTCGAGAGCCACCATTATTGACGCTGTCTTGAACACCGACCCAGGCTCCAGCAGGTTGCTCACGGCGTAGTTCTTTATCTCACGATACTCGCCGTCGGCACATTTCGTCATATTTACCATCGCCTTTATGTCGCCCGTCGGCACGTCCATCACTATCACCACTCCCGCGTCGCCATGCACCTGCGGGTCTTTCAGTTCCTCTATCAGCGCACGCTCGGCAAGGTCCTGTATGCCCACGTCGATGGTGGTGACGATGTCGCAACCGTCTATAGGCGGCAGGACGGGAATGCTGAGATATTTCTTAAGCACCTTACGGCGCTGGGTCAAGCCGTTGGTTCCTCGCAGTATTGAGTCGTAGGAGAGTTCAAGGCCGCATCGCGCAGTGTCCTTTGCACCGAACATGTCACCCACCGTGCGTTTTGCCAGCGACCCGAAGGGGCGGCGGCGCGAGTTGAACTCCTCACATTTGAATCCGCCCTTGAACCTTCCCATGTTGAACACAGGCAGTTTCTTCACTTCCGTGTATGTGCTATAGTCCACACGCTTTGGCCATATTGCCCAGTTGCGTGCCTTCTTCTCACGTCCTTCCTCCATGTGACGTCTGAATTCCTCTACGCTCTTTGTCGGGAATATCTTGTTCAAGCCAATACAGATGCTGTCCATCTTCAACAGCAATATCGAGTCTTTTTTCTCGCCACCAGCAAGGAAGTCGAAATACAACCTGTATTCAGGAATACTGCTTGCCATGAGCTGTCCGTCGCAACTGAGAATGTTTCCTCTGTTTGGCTTCACCGTCACACTGTCGCGCACCAGACGGTCTGCCACCTCGGTCCAGTAGTCTTTCTTGGCGGTCATTATGTAGAATGCCTTACCAATTATGGCCACTCCGAGAAGTGTCAGCACCACCGCTATTGCAAAATAGCGCGGCATCACCTTTTCGCTGTCAAACTTGCTCATTCTTCGGGTACATTAATTATATATGGTGGTTGGTCAGAAGCTTTCAGCAAACTGTCCTTGTTGTTCTTTAGTATCTCAAGCACATGGCTCTCGCGGCAGCGTTCCGTCAGTGTACTCGAGCTTGAGAGAGCCTTGTATTTCGCGTCCTTCAGCTCTGTCTCCAGCTTGTCGATGGCTATCATGTCCTGTTGGCACTGGTATCTGAACGCCACGTAGATTATGGTGAAAAACACCACAAGCACTATCAGCCACAGTTGTTTCCTCAGCACCTCGGCATAGAGTATGTCACCTCCAAGAATAGTTTTCAGTGTGAGCGCTGAGGCAGGCATATCATCTTCCTCACTCACGCTTTGCCGCAGTTTGTCGAAGGTGGATTCTTTCTTTTCCGCCTCCCCCAAAGGCTTCGCAGTGACAATCTCGTCGTTCACTTCGTTGCCTTCCTGCATATTGTCTTTCTTTATATCTTCACTCTTCATTCTTCACTCTTCA
>CALZDK010000207.1 GCA_945637645.1 uncultured Prevotella sp. | reverse complement strand
GAAAGAGTGTAAGGAAATAGTGAGCCTTGACGGGCAATGGCTGTTCCGCTGGAGTTGTAATCCTAATATTTTATTCGGTAATTTGTGGAAGAGTCGTTAGTTTGAATAAACCTCCGTGAAGGTCAGCTGGCGGAAAGTGTTCCGTGGCTGACCTTCCTTTTTGTGATTAATTAACCTTCATTCTATTGACGTTTTAAAATATATTGGTTACTTTTGCACAATCATTATCAAACATCAATATTCTATGGTAACAGTTTTTGTAATGCACACATGTCCTGACTGCACTCGCATAGAGTCGCAGATAAAGGACAACCCTAACTACCACGTGATAGACATCGGCGCACATGTGAGGAACCTCAAGGCTTTCCTACAGCTTCGCGACACCAATCCCACTTTTGCCGCAGCAAGACAGATGGGGTTTGTGGGAATACCTTGCTTCGTGCTCGAAGATGGCACCGTGACGTTGTCGTCGTTGGAGGCTGGAATAGGTGCGCAGCCTACTGAGGGTGCATCGTGCAGTATCGACGGCAAAGGTTGTTGACTGCCATGAGCCTGATGGCAGACAACATTGAGAAACTGCAACAACAGCTCACCACCGACTGCGAGGTGTGCTGTTCTCACGGCATGCTCGACAAGTTCCCCAACGCTCTCCGCGTCAGCTTTCTTGTCGAGCATGTAGGAATTATTGTATGCCATCGAGGGAACTTCACGATTGTGGCAGGCGGCGATACTTTCAAGGTGGAGCACGGAAGGACCATCTTCCTCAACCGTGGAGAGTATTTCCATGTTGTGGATAGCTCTGCCGACTGCCTCTACTCGCTTTTGTTCTATCGTATTGACACCATTCGCGACATTCTTGGCAACACCGTGATGGGAATGAAATTCTGGGATGTTATCAATCCTTCCTCATGCCAGATAGTCACCAACGACAAGACCGCCGACATCGGCAACTACATAAGTCTCTTCGCCTCCCTTCCCGACGACGACAACGATGTCTTCATCGAAAAGGAACGCATGCTGCTCATGCTCTCACTAACTTATCGCCTATGTTCGGTGTTTAGCAAGATGATTGGGTCAAACCATTCTATTTCCGAGCGGCAGACTGACATATACATAAGGCTTATCGAACTCGTGGGAAAATACTACGACCGCCACCGCAGTGTGGCTTTCTATGCCGACAAGCTCTGCCTTTCGCCGAAATATCTCTCCTCCATAGTGAAGTCGATATCGGGTCTCACTGTGCAGCAACATGTTTTCAAGGCAATAGTGCGCCGCAGCATCTTACTCATGAACAACACCGACATGAGCATAAAGCAGATTTCCGACTCTTTCCATTTCCCCAATCCCTCGTCGTTCGGCACATTTTTCAAGAAACACACCGGCATGTCGCCACGGACATTCAGACAATTAAATAAGAAAACGAGTTGACAAGTAAAGAACTCGTCAACTCGTAAATACTCTATTCCTTCCGTCCTATATAGAAGACATAGCCGTAATAGTCATGATAGCGGCTAAAGAGTTCAGCCTCATGTCTTTGGTTGGCAACAAGCCCTTCTGCTGTGGCATTGCCGGGATGACGCTCAAGGAAAAGCCGTTGCGCCTCCACCTGTGGCTCGTAGAAGTTCTTTGTCCAGCAGTCGTCGGGCAACACAAACGTGCTGATGTCGCGATATCCTGTCTTTCTCATTTGTTCCACCTTATTATATATAGTGTCAATCTCAGGATATGCCTCGTTCCAAAACTGCTCTATCTCCTCCGGACGCTGGTCGCTAAGCCACGAAGCCTCGCTAACGGCAATCCAACCTCCATGTCTAAGACACTTGTGCCACTCTCGCATTCCACGCTCGAAGCCAATGTTGTATATGGCTCCTTCGCTCCATATCAAGTCGAGAGATTCCGGCTCAAAGGGCAGCTCGTTCATGTCGCCAACAATGCCTTCCACTCTGTCAGCCACTCCAGCCTCACGGCATTTCTCCATGGTCTTCTCTATGAAGAGCGGAAACAAGTCCAAGGCCTTTATCCTTGCCTTGTAGCCAAGGGCGAGCTGCAAGGTCTGGCTTCCGCATCCACATCCGAGGTCGGCAACCACGGCGTTCTCTCCCATGTCGCCCACCGTTGCCATAGCCTTCCTCGTAGCCTCGTCGCTACCTGGTCCCTGACGTTTAACACTTGAAAAATACTCGCAGATGAGAGCGAAGTCGAAATCATGTATAGACGACTCGTTGCCGTCAACCAAAATATTGTTGTTTTCGTTATTCATTATTGTAAAGTTTCTAAAGAATTAAACATACGATTAACATCTTCAAAGACTTGTTGGCCTCTGAAGTAAAACCAAGGGATAGCTTTGTGTCCAATCAGGTGACACTCAAGCTATTTACTTTACAATATCCGTGTTCTGTTTAATCATCCGGGTGCAAAGGTAAGCATTTTCCACGAAACCGCCAAAACTTTTCGGCAAAAAACGATACTGTTATTATAGCGTTTCATAGTCGTTACATAACAGAAACGTAACTTGGCGGCAACGATAACGAAACTGTTCTGCCACCGGTGCAGATGCTGAGAAACAATGAAAAAACAGGCGGGGATTAACTGGTGTAATCCTCGCCTGTCGCGGGTGTGATATTAGCATAGCGTTATGCTATGTCGATCTGACGTTGTATTTTCTTCACCTCGTCTTTGGTAACTTTCGGCATGGTGATGGTCAGCACGCCGTTGTCCACCTTGGCTGCGATGTTGTCCTTGACAATGTCGTCAGGCAACACATAGGTCTGCTGGTAGTTGGAGTAGCTGAACTCGCGACGCAGGTAGTGCTGCTTCT
>CALZDK010000206.1 GCA_945637645.1 uncultured Prevotella sp. | reverse complement strand
CCTTTCGGGAGTTCTCTGGGCTTTGACATACGTCTTTAACTTCTTTAACTTCCTTTTTTCGCTTCGCTCAAGGGAACTTCTTCTTTAACTTCCCTTTCTTGCGAAAGTTGAGTAATTAAAAAATGATTCTTCATTTATTAAACGCCTCGATGCGTTGTTTGAACAGGGGGCGGAGGTCGTCGGAGAAGAAGGAGGTGCAGATGCGCACGCCTTGCTGGGTGGAACCCATGGTGTCGAGAGGATAAACGGCGATGCCGTAGTACATCAGTTTGCGCGTGAGTTCCAGGTCGTTCATTCCCGGATATTGCACCGTGAAGTAGAAACCGTCGGCAAGTGGTGCTCCGAGGTCGTTGTCATAGACAAGATAGAAACCGTTGGAGAGCAACACGTCTTTCATAAACTTCGCGCGCCGTCCGTACTCCTTCACGTCGTCGAGGAATCGGTAAGAACCATCGCACGCCGCCTCCATCAGTGCCGCCATAGCGTGCTGCACGCTGTGTGTGGTGCCGCTGGAGAAGGTGTACATGAGGCGGTTGGCGAAGAAATTGCCAAACTCACCCACGCCGAAGTTCGCCTGAAGCGAAGGATAGACGCGATGGTAGAGTTTGTTGCTTATGCAGCAAACACCGATGCGCTGACCTGCGTAGGAAAATGCCTTTGAACCTGAGACAGACAACATGTAGTTGTCGGTGTAGCGGGCAACCGTGGCTTGATAAGGAGCCTCGAAGGGGTGAGAGAGGTCGCGGCGGAAGTCCATGGCGAAATACGCCAGGTCCTCAAGCACTATGAAGTCGTATTTCGTGGCAAGTTTGCCAATTCCCTCCAGTTCCTCCTCGTTGAAGCATACCCACGAAGGATTGTTCGGGTTGGAATATACGATGCCGCAGATGTTGTTGGCGGCAATTATTTCCTCCAGCTTTGCAATGAGTTCCTTGCCGCGGTAGTCGTGGATGTCTAATCCGATATGCTTTATTCCAATCACGTCGCACTGTGTAGTCTGAACGGGGAAGCCGGGGTCGATGAAGAGAACCGTAGGCTCGCCTTTCTCGTTTGCCACCGACGAGTGTTTCCAGATGGTGAACGTGGCGAAGGTGCCTTGCATGGACCCAGTGGTTGGAATACAGCATAGCGGGTCGATGTCGATGCCGATGAATGCCTTTACAAACTGCGATGCGGCATTCTTTATCCTTGGTATTCCCCCGTTAGGCGGATAGATAGTGGCGCAGCCGTTGGCAAGGGCTTCCTGCTCGGCACGAAGTGCTATGTCGGAAGGTTTCAGTCCCGGAACGCCCATTTCGAGGTGTATAACCTTTTCTCCCGTCTTTTCCTCCAATATGCGCGAAAGACTCTGGATGTCGCGTATAGTGGCTTGTGAAAAGTCGCCGAGACCCATCTGTTCGATGGCCTCGGTGACTATGTCATAATTTAATGGTGTGTTCATTAATTCTTAAAGTTTCTCTTGTCGTTAACGTGCTTTGCCTTACCCATGGAACGCTGGATTTGTCCAGGCTCCTTGATGTGGATGTTCGGTTTGATGCCTACCATCGACACGATGCGGTCGTAGAGAGGCTTGATGAATGGCATCTGCTTCGACGGGTTGGGCGAGAAATATTCGCTGCGAAGCTCCACGTCGAGGTCGAAGGTGTCCTCGTTGTTCTTGCGGTCCACGGTGATGAAATACTGTGGTGTGAAGGCTGGGAACTCGGTGAGACAGGTCTCTATCTGGCTTGGGAACACGTTCACGCCACGGATGATCATCATGTCGTCGGAACGTCCGAGGATGCGGTCCATGCGCACTGCCGTACGTCCACACTCGCACTTGTCGTAGATGAGGCGTGTGAGGTCGCGTGTGCGGTAGCGGAGTATTGGCATCGCCTCCTTGCAGAGCGATGTGAACACCAGTTCGCCGAACTCACCCGGCTCGCATGGCTCCAGAGTGTCCGGATTGATGATTTCCGGATAGAACATATCCTCCCAGAGGTGTGTGCCGTTCTGAAATTCGCACTCGCCACCAACACCGGGTCCGCACATCTCTGTAAGTCCGTAGATGTCGATAGCCTTTATGCCAAGTCGCTCTTCGAGTTCCTTTCTCATGCCTTCTGTCCAAGGCTCAGCGCCGAAGAAGCCTACGCGCAGCTTCAGGTCTTCCTTCTTCACGCTGTCGCTCTTCTCGATAACCTCAGCCAAGTGGAGTGCATAGGAAGGAGTGCAGCAGAGCACAGAAGAGCCGAAGTCCTTCATCAGCATTATCTGCTTTTCAGAGTTACCTGCCGATGTTGGCAGCTGGACAGCGCCGAGCAGTCCTGCTGCGTCGTGGGCGCCAAGTCCTCCGGTGAAGAGTCCGTAGCCATAGCTCACCTGCACGATGTCGCCTTTTGTCACTCCTCCGGCAGCCATAACTCGTGCCGCTCCCTCAGCCCACATGGCAAGGTCGTTCTTTGTATATGTTCCCACAACGGGCTTTCCCGTTGTTCCCGACGAGGCGTGGATGCGCACCACCTCGCTCTGTGGCACAGCCTGCAGTCCGAAAGGATATTCGTCGCGAAGGTCGTGCTTTGTGGTGAAAGGCAGACGGTGGATGTCGTCTATCGACTTGATGTCTTCAGGTTTTATGCCCATCTTGTCCATCTTGCGGCGGTAGAAAGGCACTTTCTCATAACAGGTTTTCACTGTTTTTACAAGACGCTCGGTCTGTAGTTTGCGCATGGACTCACGGTCCATACATTCCATTGCTCTGTTTAGAATCATAGTTTTTTGTTATTGATTTAAGTTTCTCTTGTGCTCAACCCTCCCGATTGTAGGGGCGGACCCATGTGTCCGCCCAATGTCGGA
>CALZDK010000205.1 GCA_945637645.1 uncultured Prevotella sp. | reverse complement strand
CAAACCTATTATTAATAACAAAAAGATGAACAAAAAAAGACTAACGACACTCCTTGTCACATGTCTCGCCGCAATAGGACTGCAGGCTGAGAACATCAACATCACTACTCCAAACACTTCGCTCATAGTGGATGCCACTGTGGGCAAGGACCTTAAGTTTGTTTATTATGGTACACGACTCAACGACTCTGACGCAAAGACCGTTGCCGACGTTGAGGACCACTACTACAGCGCTTATCCTGCCTACGGATTCAACTGCGCCGCAGAGCCTTGCCTCGCCGTGAGACATGCCGATGGTGACATGGCACTGCAGCTTGAGGTGACGGGCACAGAGACTCGTCAGGAATCCAATGCCACTGTAAAGGTGGTGAAGATGAAAGACAAGAAAATGCCTTTCTTCGTAAATGTTTGCTATCGCACATACAACGACGTGGACATAATAGAAACCTGGACTGAGATAACCAACCAGGAGAAGAAGACCGTGGCGCTGCAACGCTACTACTCTGGATGCCTGCCAATACGCCGTGGCAACGTCTGGGTGTCGCATTTCTATGGTTCGTGGGCAAACGAGGGCAGACTGAGCGAGGAGCCTCTGAAGCCCGGCATGATCGTGATAGAGAACAAGGACGGAGTGAGAAACTCACACACTTCGCACGGTGAGGTGATGTTGTCGCTCGACGGTAAGGGACGTGAGAACGAGGGCGACGTGATAGGTGCCGCCATCTGCTACACAGGAAACTACAAGCTGCGCATAAACACCCACGACGACGAGAGCCACCAGCTCTTTGCCGGAATAAACGAGGATGCGTCGGAATATCACCTGAAGAAGGGCGAGACATTCACCACTCCGGTGCTCGCACTGACCTACAGCCGCGAGGGAAAGAGTGGCGTGAGCCGCAACTTCCACCGCTGGGGACGCAACTATCAGTTGGCACACGGCACCAAGGTGCGCGACATCCTGTTGAACTCGTGGGAAGGTGTTTATTTCGACATCAACGAGGAGGGAATGGACCAGATGATGGCAGACATTGCATCGATGGGCGGAGAACTCTTCGTGATGGACGACGGATGGTTTGGAGAGAAATATCCACGCAAGACCGACAACTCGTCGCTCGGCGACTGGGCTGTTGACAAGAATAAGTTGCCAAACGGCATCGGCGGACTGCTGAAAGACGCAAAGAAGCACGGCATAAAGTTCGGCATCTGGCTTGAGCCTGAGATGACCAATAACCCCAGCGAACTCTACGAGAAGCATCCCGACTGGGTGGTGAAGGCTCCCGGACGCGACCTGCTCTACGGACGTGGCGGCACCCAGCTCGTGCTCGACATGTGTAATCCCAAGGTTCAGGACTTTGTGTTCAACACCATCGACAACCTCATGACAAACTATCCCGACATATATTATATTAAGTGGGATGCCAATATGAACATCGCCAACCACGGGTCGCAGTATCTCTCTGCCGACGACCAGAGCCATCTGCTCGTTGACTACCACCGTGGGCTGAAGAAGACCCTTGAGCGCATTCGCGCAAAATATCCCGACCTCGTAATTCAGGACTGCGCGTCGGGTGGCGGACGTGCCAACTGGGGCTATATGCCTTACTTCGACGAGTTCTGGGTGAGCGACAATACCGACGCACTTCAGCGTGTGTATATGCAGTGGGGAACATCGCATTTCTTCCCTGCAATGACAATGGCTTCGCACATCAGTGCCGCCCCGAACCATCAGACCTTCCGCAATGTGCCTCTGAAATACCGCATAGACGTGGCTATGAGCGGTCGTCTCGGAATGGAGATCCAGCCAAAGAACATGACAGACGCGGAGAAAGAACTCTGCCGCAAGGCAATAGCCGACTACAAGACCGTGCGTCCCGTAGTGCAACTTGGCAACATCTACCGCCTGCAGTCGCCCTACGACAACCTCGGCGTGGCTTCGCTGATGTATGTGGATGACGCAAAGCAGAAGGCAGTGTTCTACTGGTGGAAGACGGAGCACTTCTGCAACCAGCACCTGCCAAGAGTGAAAATGGCGGGCCTGAATCCTGCGAAACGCTATCGTGTGAAGGAGCTCAACCGCATCGACAACGAACCGCTGAAGTTTGAGGGCAAGTCGTTCACCGGTGCCTATCTGATGGCAAACGGACTTGAAATACCTTACAACCATCGTGTTGACTACCACAGTCAGAACGACTACTCCAGCCGCGTGCTTTATCTTGAGGCAGAATAAGAAAGTGGAGAATAAAATTTCATCGGTCTCACGTTAAAAAACATTTGTTTTTCGTGTTTTTTTTTGTCGCATAAGAAAAAAACCGTACCTTTGCACAAGTTGATAAGAAATTGACACGAATGAAAAAAACAATTATTTTGGCGTGTGTTGCCGCTGCCGTGGCTTTCATAGCCTGCAAGGAAACGAAAAAGAGTACAGACATCATAGTCAAGAAGGAAGTGAAGAAAGAGCCTTCGGCACCCATAAGGATGCAGGACTACAACCAGGAAACGGAGGCTGACCTTGGCGACAGCCATCTGACGTGTGTCATTCACCGCACACCCGACGACAGTCTTGCCTTGGTGAAGGATGAGACGGGACAGCCTTATGTTGACAACACCATATCGCTTGTCATCACCCGACAGGACGGTTCGACATTCTTCAGACACCGTTTCACCAAGACCTCGTTTGACTCGTGTCTCGACGACGACTACCGCAAGACCGGGATACTTGAAGGCTTGGTGTTCGACCGCATCGACGGTCAGACTCTCCGCTTTGCCGCCAGCGTGAGCCATCCCGGCACCGACGAGTATATCCCCATAGTCGTCACCATCGACCGCTTCTCCAATGTCAGCATAAAGCGCGACACGCAGCTC
>CALZDK010000204.1 GCA_945637645.1 uncultured Prevotella sp. | reverse complement strand
ATCGGGCTTCTACCGTACAACATTCAACCTTATGGAGCAGCCAACCGACGAATGCAACTGGGCTTGGCAGACCGATACCGACATCCCACAGATTACAAGTATCGGATGGAACAGCAGCTCTCCACGTGTACAGTGGTGCTACCAGCGCCTTGGCTTCAACCTCACGCTTTGCAACTTCTATCTTGCCAACACTGCAGATAAGGCTGAGGATTCCAATTATAAGCTATATCGTGCTGAGGTTCGCTTCCTTCGCGCTCTCTACTACTGGTACTTCCTTGACCTTTGGCACAAGGCTCCTTTCAAGGACGAGACTTATGCCGTTGACGCACTCCCTGTTTGTATGGAAGGCAAGGACCTCTACAACTGGCTCGACAATGAGCTGACAGAGATAGAAAGCGAACTGGCTCCAATCGGCGAGTTCAACTCTTCAGCTAACTTCGGTCGTGCCGATCAGGGTTCAGCCTACATTCTCCACGCCCGTCTTGCCCTCAACTCTGCAGTTTACACCGACGGAGCAGTTAAGGACTACCAAAAGGCAGTGGAATATTCCGACAAGGTTATCAACAGCGGCAAGTACGCATTGGCAAAGACACCAAAGGCTCACCCAACAAATGGTCTTACATACTCCGGCTATGCACAGGTGTTCATGGCAGACAACGACCAAAACCCTGAGGCTATGAAGGAAATAATCCTTCCTATCCGTCAGGATGGCAAGAGCACAAAGTGCTACTCTGGTGCAAACTACCTCGTTTCCTCTATGCGTATAGTAGGTATGCCTTATATGGGAACCACTAACGGCTGGAGCTGTAACTACGCCCGTCCAAACCTCATCCAGAAGTTCTTCCCCGCAGAAAACATTCCTATGTCTTCAGAGAAGGCTCCTGATGATGCAACAGAAGAGGATATTATCAAACTCGACGCACAAGATGGTTCTGACACCAAGAGCATCCTTGCAGCAGCTGGCGACGACCGCGCTCTCTTCTACGCAGGACGTGGCGGTGGCATCCGCAAACTCCATGTTGAGAAGATGGCTAACTTCCTCGATGGTATCTCTATCGTGAAGTGGCAGAACATCCGAACAGACGGTGGCACTACCAACGACGTTGAATTCCCTGACACCGACATTCCATTGCTTCGCTATGCTGAGGCTTTCATGACTCGCGCAGAGGCAAAGTGGCGTCTTGGTGACAACGAGGCTGCACTTAAGGACATCAACACTCTCCGCGCCCGTGCAAACGCAAAGGCTCTCACCAACCTTACCGAGCAGGACGTAATTGACGAGTGGTGCCGTGAGTTCTATATGGAAGGACGTCGTCGTTCAGACCTCAACCGCTTCGACATGTTTGTAGGCAAGAAGTACATCTGGGACTGGAAGGGTGGAGTTGCCAAAGGACAGAGCGTTGACAGCCACTTCAAGTTCTATCCTATTCCTATCGACGACATCAACGGTAACCCGAATATGGCAGAGCACCAGAATGCCGGTTATTAATTCATTATAACGAACAATTAAAAGTGAAATAATATGAACAAGATAATGTTAAGATTAGGAAGCGTATTCACACTCCTCGCTCTTGTGGCATTCACGCTTACATCGTGCGAGAAAGATGATGATAGCAATCCTACATTCAAGGCTAACACGACAGGGTTTAAACTGAATCTCCCTGCCAATGCCACTAACAATACATACGACCTGGTTTCGTCCAACGGACTGAACCTGACATGCTCACAGCCTGACTTCGGCGGTTTCCCTCTCGTGGTCAACTATTATGTGCAGGTGGCTCTCGACCAGTCATTCTCAAGCTACAGGGAACTGGAGACCTTCTTCACTACAGCAAACATGAGCGTTGATCCAGCGGAAATCAACAGCGCAATGATTGACCTCTACACTGAGGCTAACGGCGACGTTGAATATCCAAAGGAGGCTCGTGCGCTTTACGTAAGACTTCGCGCCTCTGTGGCAGGACAGAGCTTTGACGACGTAATGTCAAACTCCATCTGTCTGCCAAGCGTTCTCGCAACATACGTACCTCCAACACTGTCTCATCCTACTTCAATCTACATCGTAGGTTCTTGCATAGGTGAGGCATGGTCCACATGGAAGGCCCTTGCGCCTGTATATGGTATGGAAGGTGAGTTCTACACTCTCTTCTACTCACCAGATGGAGGCGAGATTAAGTGGGGCGAGTTTGAAGGTGACTGGAGAGGCTACTCACGAGTGACCGACTTCGACGACCAGGCTGGCGCAGGCATCTCTGGCGAAGGCGATAGCAACATCAAGATTGCCAACGGCGGATGGTACTGCCTCTATGTAGTGACCGAAATTGGCACCAACGACATCAAGTACCACTTCCACATCCTGCCAGCCAAGGCTTATGTTATCGGTAACGCTACTGGCGATTGGACCGACAGCAACGCAGCATGGGAGATGACTCCTTCTGCCGACGCAACCACTCCATGGGAGTCTCCTGCATTCACCGGTTCTGGAGAGCTCCGCGCATACATCAAGGTGGGCAGCATCGATTGGTGGCGCACAGAGTTCACTCTTTTCAACGGATCTCTCTTCTGGCGTACTATGGATATTCCTGACAACTGGGCAGCGAATGTAGGCGAAGCTTACTCCGCAACATGTGCTCCGGGTCAGAAACTCTATGTTAACTTCGACACTAACAAGGGTGAAGTAAAATAATTCAAAATTTTGACAATTATGAAGAAACAAATATTATATAGCTTTGCAGCTATGGCGAGCCTCGCGCTCGCCAGCTGCGCCGGCGACTACGACGATTGGGCTTCTCCACAGACAAACGAGGAGCAACCAGCCGCTGAGAGAATCGCAGCTCAGGTCAATGCAGCAGCTGACGCCAACCTGACACTTCCTACAACGAAGGACAC
>CALZDK010000203.1 GCA_945637645.1 uncultured Prevotella sp. | reverse complement strand
TTCGCAAAGAAATCAGTCATCAGGGCGGCACATTCCTCTTCAAGCACACCACCAATGATCTCTGCCTTGGGATGCATTGCCTTCGGCGCATAACGTCGGAAACCGCGTTTCTCGTCGTATGCACCAAAAACTATGCGCGGAATCTGTGCCCAACCAATGGCACCGGCACACATCACACATGGCTCTACCGTTACGTATAGCGTGCAGTCTGTGAGGTATTTTCCGCCAAGAGTGTTGGCAGCCGACGTTATTGCCTGCATCTCGGCATGCGCCGTGACATCACACAATGTCTCGGTGAGATTGTGCGCTCGTGAAATGACACGACCCTTGCACACCACCACTGCACCAATGGGAATCTCCCCTACCCTTGCCGACTCCTCAGCCTCGGCAAGCGCCTTTCTCATAAACTGCTCGTCAGCCTTATTTTGTTCTTCCTTTGTCATAATATTGCTTTTTGGGGAGCAAAAATATAAAAAAAAATCGAGATATGACATAATATTTCTTATTTTTCCACTTTTATTGAAGGAAAAACACTATATTTGCACTTGAATAAAAAAATTACCGCTTATGCTCAGACTGTTATTATCGAAGATAAAAGGCTACTTCAACGTGTCGCACGACATCGAGGACGAGCAGCAGACCATTGCGCAAATCAGCAATGGAGTAAGTTTCAGGGGCACAAACCTCTGGGTGTTGATTTTCGCTATCTTTATAGCGTCGTTAGGACTCAACGTCAACTCCACCGCGGTGATAATAGGCGCCATGCTCATCTCACCACTCATGGGGCCCATCATTGGCATGGGACTGGCTATAGGCATCAACGATATAGAACTGCTGCGCCGTGCAGGAAAGAACTTCAGCGTGGCAACAGCAGTGAGCGTGTTGACAGCCACCGTATATTTCCTTCTTACACCTCTTTCGGAAGCACAGTCGGAATTGCTTGCCCGCACCTCGCCAACCATCTACGACGTACTCATAGCAACCTTCGGAGGCGCTGCCGGCATTCTGGCACAAGGCACAAAGATAAAAGGCAACGTGATTCCAGGCGTGGCAATAGCCACAGCACTCATGCCGCCACTCTGCACCGCCGGCTATGGACTCGCCACAGGCAACCTGCTCTATTTCTTCGGTGCTTTCTACCTTTTCTTTATCAATACCGTTTTCATTTCACTCTCCACCTACATCGGAGTACGACTCATGAAGTTCCACCGCAAGCAGTTCCTTTCTGAGGAAACCGGCAAGAAAGCACAACGCATCATCATTGCCATAGTGCTGGCTACAATGATTCCATCGGCATTCATGACTGTAGGCATTGTAAAGAAAAGCATCTTTGAGAACAACGTCAGGAATTTCATAGCCAACGAGCTGTCGCAGAGCGGAACGCAAGTGATAAGCAACTCCATCGACAAGGACTCCCTTATACTCAACGTGGTGGCTGTGGGAAAGGAGATAACACTGAAGAAACAGACGGAAGCCAGCAATCTGTTGAAAAAATACGGCATGGCTGACTACAAGCTAAACGTAATACAAGGCGAACAGTCCGACAGCCTGCTTTACCTCAACAGACAAATCTCACAGATAAAGACAAGTCGTGAGAACGAGCAGAACAAGATACTTGAACTGACAGCAAGGACTAATGCCCTCAACACAGCCTTGGCAGACTACACCAGATACGACAACCTCTCCTCCGAACTGCGTGGAGAGCTTGCCGCCATCTTCCCCCAAGTAAGCGCCATCAGCCTGTCGAAAGTCACACAGGCAAAACGCGACACGGCGGCAACGAAACAGTTCGTCGCTGCCATAATAACCACCGACACCAAGAAACGACTAACCAACCAAGAAAAGCTACGCCTCACGGAATGGCTTAAAGCACGCACCAAAGCCGACTCCTTGGTGGTCTATCCAGTAGAGTAAATACTACACGGAGATGATTTCTTAACCTCATAAATGTTTCGATATGAAGGAACTCAAATGCCCTAAATGCGGCAACGTATTTCAAGTGGATGAAGCAGACTATGCATCAATAGTATCTCAAGTAAAGAACGCAGAATTTGAAGCAGAAATTCAACATCGTCTGGCAGAGATGAATAAACGCCTGACAGCCGAACAGCAACTGGCAACCTCCCGGACAGAACAAAGTTTTCAGGCACAACTTTCCAAGAAAGACCTGCTTCTTGGGGAAAAGGATACTGAAATAGAGCGTCTGAAGATGCAGCTGCAAAACATCGAGAGCAAGAAACAGAGCGAGCTGACCCTTGCACTTGCCGAAAAAGACCAGACCATTGCACAGCTGAACTCCACCATTGCGCAAAACAACGATAAGCTCCAACTGGCTGTTATGGAGGAACGCAACAAGGCCCAACAGAGCATGCAGAAGAAAGAAACAGAGTTGAGCCAACTCCGCACGGCATTGGAGCTGGAAAAACGTGAGGCACAGATTCATGAGTCGGCATTGGTAAAACGTCATGAAGACGAACTGCGCATGAAACAGGAGCAGGTGGATTACTACAAAGATTTGAAGACGCGTATGTCCACCAAGATGGTTGGTGAGACGCTGGAACAGCATTGCAGCATTGAGTTTGAGCAATACATCCGCCCCATGATGCCTAATGCCTATTTCGACAAGGACAACGATGCCGCTGATGGCACGAAAGGCGACTTTATCTTCCGCGACTCGGAAGACGGCACCGAATATATCTCCATCATGTTTGAGATGAAGAACGAGATGGACACTACGGCAACCAAACACAAGAACGACGACTTCCTGAAAAAACTTGACGAGGACAGACGTAAGAAAGGTTGCGAGTTTGCCGTACTGGTGAGCCTGCTGGAGGCAGACAACGACCTTTATAACAATGGCATTGTCAACAAGAGCCATCTCTATCCGAAGATGTATGTCATCCGTCCCCAGTTCTTCGTG
>CALZDK010000202.1 GCA_945637645.1 uncultured Prevotella sp. | reverse complement strand
TCTACGTATACAAGGCATCTGGTACTGTCGCACTCAACGATGTGGTTACTATCGTGGGCAAGCATGCCGAATATAAGGGTACTGCTCAGGTGGGTAGTGGTAAGCTTGAGGAAATATGTGCCTCAGCAGAGCCTATCTCGCTTGCCGACTTCAATGCTGCTGAGGACAGCAACGACAAGTTCTATGTCCTCACCGGTAAGATAACGGAGATAGCCAACGACAAGTACGGCAACCTCTATATCGAGGACGAGGCTGGCACAAAGGTTTATCTTTATGGAGTATATGGCGACTGGACTGGCCAGAACAAGCAGTACTTCATCAAGGACAATGGCATTGCAGTTGGCGACACCATCACTGTTGTTACAATAAAGACATCACATAATGATGCTCCTCAAGGAAAGAATGCCGTTTGCTTCGGTGTAAAGAAGGCAAACTAAATAGGTTAAAGATAAAATGTTCGGCGGTGTCCCGAAATGGGATGCCGCCGTTTTTTTACTAAATAGTAATATCATTCTATGAAAAAATATTGTTATTCGCTTCTTGGACTGCTTGTTGTGATTGCAATGGCAAGTTGTAGTAGTTCGAATAATGAAGAGGACATTCCGCAGCCTGGTGGAGAAACAGACACGCCAGGTGGCGAAAACGGGGAATACATCAACGAGACCTTTGTGGCAACGTTTGGCTCTTTCTCCGTAGAGAAGGTGAAGGGAACTCCGTGGGTGATAGACTACAGCTCGGCAAAGGCAACGGGATACGACAGCGACACCAAGGTGACGACAGCTTCCGACTGCTATCTCGTGTCGAAAGCAATAAACCTTTCGAAGTCCAGTGGCGCTTACCTGCAGTTCCAGTATATCCTACGTCATTATACTTCCTACGGCGCTCCCTACGCAGACCTTGCCAATAGGGTGCTCGTCACCGACAACTATTCGGGAAATCCTTCAACAACCAAGTGGACTGACATCAGCGGCACACTGGAAGAAGGCAGCAACTGGGACACATGGTACGACTACGGCGTGAACATTCCAAAGGAATTTATTGGCAAGAACAAGGTAGTGGTGGCTCTTCACTACCAGTGTGGGGAGAAATCCGCTACATGGGAAGTGCGACATCTGTTGCTGAAGGAGGGAAACCTCACCAAGGCTTCCAATGGCCTGGTTCAAGGTGCTGGAACTGCCAATGCCAACAAGAACACCTCTGACGTAAAGGAAGCGTCGCGTTTGGAGTTCCCACGGCTTAAGGAAGGCAACAACAAACTCATTGTACACAAGACTTCCGACTCCTACGGCGTCAACTACTCGGTGGAGTGGGACAAGGACAAGATGTCGCAGCGATGGTCGTGCTATCAGCTCTATCGTGGATTCGGAGGAAACATAAGCCGTTACGATGGCGGCTATCCCTTTGACCCGGAGCTCGCTGCCGACGAGTATCTTGACCGCGAATACTTTAAGGGTTCGGGTTTCGGCCATGGACACATCTGCCCGTCTGCCGACCGCCTCTATTCCAAGGAGGCCAACAAGCAGACGTTCTATCTCACCAACTTGCAGCCGCAGTACAACAAGTTTAATGCTGGCTTGTGGAATAAGATGGAGGAGAGAGTGCGCCGTTGGATTGCCTTGTCGCCTGTCACCGACACGCTTTTCGTGTGCAAGGGCGGAACAATAGACAGTGAGGACAACATACTGACACGCATAAGCAACACGCTCATTGTACCGAAATATTTCTATATGGCAATGCTCTACAAGACCACAGAGGGTTACAAGGCAATAGCATTCTGGGCTGAGAACTTAAACGCGGACAACAGCAACGACAACCTTCGTGACTATGCCATCACGATAGACGATCTTGAAAAGCGGACTGGCATTGACTTCTTCTGCAACTTGCCCGACGAAGTGGAGGAAAAAGTTGAGTCGCAAGCCAGTGCAGGCTACTGGACCTGGTAGTTAATAGTTTACAAGAAAACTCGTCAACTATTAACTATTTCCCACGAGTGTCGGCACCCCACATCAGTTTCTCACGCAAGGTGGAGAAATAGGTGGAGTGCTGGCGCTTTACTATTTTTATGCGGTATGGCGCTTTCCTAAGTGTGAGCGTGGTGCCCTCGTTGCATTTCCCGCTTCTGCCGTCCAAGGCAATGAGGAACGTGTGGCTGCGACACTCCACACGGAGAGTAATCACCGACTCGTCGGAGATGACTATCGGCCGCATGCTCAAACTGTGGGGCGCTACTGCAGTGAGGGAAAAGATGTGGGTGCCTGGGACAATGATAGGCCCGCCTACCGAAAGGGAGTAGGCTGTGGAACCTGTTGGCGTGCTCACCACAAGACCGTCGGCCTGGTAGGTCGTCAGGTGTTCGCCGTTGATGCTGGCATGAATGGTAATCATCGAGGCGTTGTCGCGCTTGAGTATTGCCACGTCGTTTAGGGCGCAGTCGCTGCCGGAAAAGTCGTATCCGTCGGCGCTGACCTGGATTACCGTCCTGTCCTCAATGGTGAAACTACCTTTGTTAAGAGCCGACACGCAACTGTGAAACTCTTCGGGATGCACATCTGCAAGATAACCTAAACGTCCCATGTTGACTCCAATGATGGGTATCTCCTTGCTGCCTACGCGGCTTGCTGCCTTGAGGAATGTACCGTCGCCTCCCATGGAGACCACGAAGTCTGCCTCGAAGTCGTTGCCGTTGAAAACCCTATCGACGGGAAGTCCCGCACGTCCTGTCTCTGCAAGGAAATGGTAGAACTCGCTGTCGATGCTAACCTCGGCACCGCTTTCCTTCAGCGAGCCGATGATGTCGTTGATGAATGCCGACTTTTTGGCTTGGTATGTGTTGCCGAAAAGGGCGAATCTGAGTGTACGTGATGCCATAAGTATATTGATATTGGCAATTCTTTAGAAAAAAATCCCGAAATACTTTGTCATTTGCTCGGTTT
>CALZDK010000201.1 GCA_945637645.1 uncultured Prevotella sp. | reverse complement strand
AAAAGGGTATACCGGATTTCGAGTCCAGCGCGATCGTTCACTCTGCCAACTCTCCTGATGTTTGCGGCTGCAAAGTTACAAACTTTTATTGAAATGACCAAATTATTTGAAAGATAATTTTGATAATTTTGCTTTCAAGGTCTCGGCTTGTGATTTTCTTATGGCAAGGCGTATCTCACAAGTGTTGTCGAAAGTTTGACTCACTATGCGTGGCTGCATGTCTTTTACTATGCGCATCACGTCGTTCATCATGGGATAGGTGAAGCTGTAGTTGATCTCCTCTTCTATCAGCCTTGTCTCCAACAGTGCATCGGCTATTGCCTCAGAGGCAGCTGTTTTGTAGGCGACAATTAGCCCGCTTGTTCCGAGGAGCACTCCTCCAAAATAGCGAATGACGACGACAAGGATGTTAGTCAACTCATTGCTATTGATTTGACCGAGTATTGGCTTGCCTGCCGTACTGCTTGGCTCGCCATCGTCGTTTGCACGAAAATCTGTCCTCTCTGGTCCGAGCATATAGGCCCAACAGACGTGGCGCGCGTCGAAATACTTCTTTCTGTAGGCAGCAACAATCTCCTTCACCTCATCCACAGTATCTACATGATGGGCGAAGGCGAGGAACTTACTTCGCTTTTCAGTGATGTAGCCCTCGCCTACTTTTTTTTCAGATATGGTCTTATAGGAATCCAACTCTACGACAGCTTATGGATGATGAGTCCTGAACGTAACTTTGGCTCAAACCATGTTGCCTTCGGAGGCATAATTTTTCCACTGTCGGCAATGTCCATGATCTGCTGCATGGAAACTGGATAGAGAGCCAATGCTGCACGCATCTCGCCACTGTCGACACGACGTTTCAACTCGCCAAGACCACGCAGTCCGCCCACGAAGTCGATTCGCTGGCTTGAGCGAAGGTCCTTTATGCCGAGAATATCGTCGAGGATAAGTCGGCTTGAGATATCGACATCGAGAACACCAATAGGGTCGCTATCGTTGAAAGTTCCCGGCTTTGCCTTCAGGCTGTACCAATGTCCGTCGAGATAGAGTGAGAACTCATGCAACTGCGCAGGCTTGTAAGTGTCGGCACCCATGTCGGTTACCTCAAAATTCTCTGACAGGCGGGCAAGGAATTCCTCTGAGGAGAGTCCGTTGAGATCCTTTACCACACGGTTGTAGTCGAGAATGGTGAGTTGCGAAGCCTGGAAACATACTGCCATGAAATAATTATATTCCTCGTCTCCACGATGGTTTGGATTCTGCTTTGCCTTCTCTGCTCCAACGAGGGCTGCCGCTGCTGAACGGTGATGTCCATCGGCAATATAGAGTGATGGCATCTTGCGGAATTCCTCTGTTATGGTAGCGATGTCGGCATCGTTGGAAACGACCCAGAGCTTATGTCCAAATCCATCTACAGGTGCAATAAAATCATATTCAGGTGCAGTGGCGGCATAACGCATTATGAGGTCGTTGAGTACGTCATTGTCGGGATAGGCGAAAAAGACAGGTTCGATGTTGGCGTTGTTCACACGGACATGCTTCATGCGGTCTTCCTCCTTGTCGCGACGAGTCAGCTCATGCTTTTTGATGGTCCCGTTGAGATAGTCCTCGACGTAAGCACCAACAACAAGACCATACTGTGTCTTGCCGTTCATGGTCTGAGAGTAGATGTAGTACTGCTCCTTATCGTCTTGCACGAGCCATCCCTTGTTCTGGAACTTCTGGAAGTTCTCGGCGGCTTTCTCATAGACGCGCGGGTCGTATTCACTTGTTCCTACGGGGAAATCAATCTCCGGCTTTATGATGTGGTATAGACTCTTCTCGTTATCGCCAGCTTCCTGGCGAGCTTCCTCAGAGTCGAGCACATCGTATGGACGTGACTCCACTTCCTCCACAAACTGCTTTGGAGGGCGTATGCCTTTGAATGGTTTTATTGTAGCCATAAATTAGTTCACCTTGAATTTTGTGCAGCCATCCTTGAAGAAAGCGTTTATCTGGCATGCAGCAGCGATGCCGGCATTGATGTTTGCCTCTGCAGTCTGTGCACCCATCTTCTTTGGTGTGCTGAAATAGCGTCCCTCTAACTTTGCAAAGTCTGCATCGGCATCAGGCTTTATGTCGGTGACATACTTGATGTCGGTACGCTCTTCCATGAGCTTGAGCAGTTCCGGCTCGTTGATGACTTCCTTGCGGGCAGTGTTTACGAGCACGGCACCCTTACGCATTTTGCTGACCAGTGCGGCATTGATGCTCTGCTTTGTCTCTGGTGTGGCAGGAATGTGGAGAGAAACCACGTCGCAGGTCTCGAAGAGTGCATCCTGGCAGTCAACAGCCTTTACACCAGCAGCCTCGATGGCCTCCTTTGGACAGAAAGCGTCGTAGGCATATACCTCCATGCCGAATCCAGCGGCTATGCGTGCCACGTTGCGGCCTACGTTACCAAAGGCGAGGATACCGAGTTTCTTGCCTTTCAGCTCAGTACCAGCCTTGCCGTTGAAGAAATTACGCACGGCAAAGACCAGCATGCCGAACACGAGCTCTGCCACGGCGTTGGAGTTCTGTCCTGGAGTGTTCTCAGCCACGACATTGTGTGCTGTTGCGGCAGCAAGGTCGATATTGTCGTAGCCAGCACCTGCACGAACCACAATCTTCAGGTTCTTGGCAGCGTCGAGCACCTCGGCATCAACCTTGTCGGAACGGATGATCATGGCATCCACATCGGCAACTGCCTCAAGGAGCTGCGCCTTCTCTGTATATTTCTCGAGCAAGACAAGTTCGTTGCCCGCAGACTCTATTTCTTTCTTGATGCCCTCGACAGCGGCAGCTGCGAAAGGCTTCTCTGTAGCTACTAATACTTTCATAACGATAATAATTAATTTAAGTTTCGCAGGTTGATAACTTGCGAATAGTTAACAAGTTGACGAGTTAACAAGTTATTACTCTTGCTGCTGTTTTGCGGTTGGACTATCAACTTGTC
>CALZDK010000200.1 GCA_945637645.1 uncultured Prevotella sp. | reverse complement strand
CGGATAGGGTGGTCTCCCTATCCTTGGATATGCAGCCCCATACTGCGCTAATAGTTTTGATTTTTTTTGACTTAACTTCCCTTACTTCCGAAACTTGAGTAAATAAAAAAATTATTTGAAGGTTTCCATGTCGGACTTTTCTTCGGGCGACATTCGGCGAAGGGTGACATAGAAATAGAGCGATTTGGACTGGGTTCTTTGCTTATATGCCACTCCTCCTATTTTTATTGCCTGCATCCAACCGTTGTTTACGGATATGACACGGAGCGCCATCTGTCCATCGGCATAGACAGTGTTGGTTGACGCGTCGTATCGCATTGATTTCACATTGCATCCCATCTTTGGCAGTTGCTGGATAAAAATATACTCACTGATTTTGTCGCCATCGAAAGAGAAACGACTGGTGCCTGCCACTCCTTCCATACCGTCCCAATAGTCACGCTTGTCGAAATCACCATTGGCATAGATTTCGTGTGTGTTGGTCTCCACCCATCCGGCACCATCTATCATGGCAGAAAACTGCTCTTCGGAAATGCGCTGCTGCCCTACAGCCACAGGCACTCCATTCTCGTCGAACGAGAATGTTTCCTCCTCATTGCTACATGCCGAAAAGGCAACGGCGACCACCATTGCCAAACATGAGAGGAATATGCCATGCAGTTTTCTTTTCATTCTTTTTAAATTAGCCGCGGCAAAGATAGCATTTTTTTAAATCCGTCGATACTATTGTGTGTTAAAAATTTAATGTATTACAACTTTTTAACTATACCGCGGTCTATATTTGTTTGGTATTGTCAATAAATAGTGGTATTTTTGCACCCAAATAAAGTGCAAAAATAAAGAATGAAAGAATTTGTAATTTCAGAAGCAAAAACAGAAACAGCGGTACTCGTCGGACTGATAACGAAAGATCAGGACGAAGCCAAGACAAAAGAATATCTCGACGAACTTGAATTCCTTGCCGATACAGCAGGTGCTGTGACGGTAAGGAGATTCACGCAAAGACTCAACGGGCCAAGCTCGGTGACATACGTCGGACAAGGAAAGCTTGACGAGATAAGACAGTTTATAAAAAACGAGGAAGACCAGGAACGCGAGGTGGGAATGGTGATCTTCGACGATGAGCTGTCGGCGAAACAGATACGCAACATAGAGAAAGCACTGCAGGTGAAGATTCTCGACCGCACGTCGCTCATTCTCGACATCTTCGCCATGCGTGCCCAGACGGCGGAAGCCAAGACACAGGTGGAGCTTGCCCAGCACCGCTATATGCTTCCACGCCTGCAGCGACTCTGGACTCACCTTGAGCGACAGGGCGGCGGATCAGGAAGCGGCGGAGGAAAGGGAAGCGTGGGATTGCGTGGACCGGGTGAGACACAGCTTGAGATGGACCGCCGAATAATCCTGCAACGTATCACACTGCTGAAACAACGCCTTTTGGAGATTGACAAGCAGAAGACCACCCAACGCAAAAACCGTGGACGACTGATTCGTGTAGCCCTTGTTGGTTATACCAACGTGGGGAAATCCACTATAATGAACCTCCTGTCAAAGAGTGATGTGTTTGCCGAGAACAAACTCTTTGCCACACTGGATACCACAGTAAGGAAAATGGTTATCGACAATCTGCCATTTCTCCTTGCCGACACCGTGGGATTCATACGTAAGTTGCCAACCGACCTCGTGGATTCGTTTAAGTCAACACTCGACGAGGTGCGCGAGGCAGACCTTCTGCTACACGTCGTGGATATCTCACATCCCGACTTTGAGGATCAGATTAAGGTGGTGGACAAGACACTTGCCGACCTCGGTTGTGCCGACAAGCCCTCTATGATTGTCTTCAACAAGATTGATGCCTACACTTGGGTGGAGAAAGAGCCCGACGACCTTACTCCTGCGACAAAAGAGAATGCCACACTCGACGACCTGAAGCGGACGTGGATGGCAAAAATGAACGACAACTGCCTCTTCATCTCGGCAAGGGAGAAGCAGAACATTGACGAGATGCGCGACGTGCTCTACAAAAAAGTAAGGGAACTCCACGTGCAGAAATATCCTTACAACGACTTCCTATACGAAGTGACGGAGGAGTGAAGAATTAGAAATTGATAGTTAATACGATAATATAGACAAAGGACATGAGAAGTTTGACTGTTGACGAGATTGGAATGCTCGAAAGAAGCGGATGCAGGGCAGAGGACTGGACTCGCATCAATGTAGCGGAAGACTTTTCGCCGGAATACGTCCGCAATGTGGACTTTTATGGAGACATAACGCTGGGTGTTTTCGACAAGACGATACAGATTGACAACGGATTCCACAGACACACAGGAATAGAAAGGGCTGTACTACGCGATGTGAGCATTGGCGACAATTGTCTTATCGAGAACATCGGAAACTACATCAGCCGCTACGACATAGGCGAGGAATGTGTAATCTCCAATGTCGGCACCATTGCCACCACCGAAAATCCTACCTTCGGACAGGACAACCAAGTGGCTTTGCTCAATGAGGCTGGCGCGCCAAACGTTGTTCTCTACGACGGGCTGACCTCACAGATGGCTGCCCTCATGATGCGTACCGCCTCCGACAAGCCTGTATGGGCAAAGATAGCGAAAATGGTGAAGGCGCAGGTAGAAGCCTCAAGGCCTGATCGTGGCACCATAGGCTACAGTGTGAAAATTGCCAACACACGCGAAATAGTGAATGTAGTGGTTGACGACGAGTGCGAGATTAACGGGGCATCACTGCTTGTGGAAACCACACTGAAGAGCTCGTCAGAAGCAAGCATATACATAGGACACGACGTAATCTGCGAGAACACCATTGTGCAGGCAGGCTCGTCAATCCTCGACGGGGCAAAGCTCGACAACTGTTTCGTGGGCGAGGCATGCCATATCGGCAGAGGCTTCTCAGCAGAGAGCAGCGTGTTCTTCGCCAACTCATATATGGACAACGGCGAGTCGTGTGCCGCCTTCTGCGGGCCTTTCT
>CALZDK010000199.1 GCA_945637645.1 uncultured Prevotella sp. | reverse complement strand
CGGAGATGAGTGCCCTCGCCAAGGAGAGTTTCTCCCTGGTGTGCAGAAACCTTGAAGAAGAGCTTGCGACCATCCACCTTGGTCAGTTCAGCCGTGGCGGTGACCTCCTGTCCGAGAGGTGTGGGCTTTAGGTGCGACGACTCTATATGTCCTCCTACTGTGGTGCTGCCCTCTGGCAGTGAATCCTTTACGGCGAGCATTGCCGCATTCTCCATCAGTGCCATCATGGCTGGCGTGGCGAGCACTGGCATGTCGCCCGAACCGAGTGCGATGGCGGTGTTAGTGTTGTCAACCGTCAAACGGCTTGTGTGTGAAAGTCCTGTTTCCATAATGTTGAGTAATATATCCAAAAACAGTGCAAAGTTATATATTTTGGATGAAAAAAGTGTTGTTTCTCCATTTTTTTTCGTATTTTTGCCGCCAAAAACATAATAAGGGAATTCTGTTTATGAGAAAAATAGTAGTTTTGTGCCTCTTGGCATCATTCGCCCTCGGGCTTGCTGCACAGACAAGACGCTTCGGCAACATTGCCATTGGAGCTAACCACAAGAGTGAGGATTCGCTGCTGACGAGCCACTTCAACCTTGGTATCTTCGGCAACGTGGACACACTCCACGGCGTGCAACTGAGTCTGCTGACAAGCGTGGCACGGCAGGAGGCAAAGGGTGTGAACATCGGCACCCTGTCGGCATTCGCGCGAGGCAAGATGTATGGCGTGCAAGCCGCAGGCTTCATCAATGGCATCGACGGAGAGATGCGTGGCGTGCAACTCTCAGGTGTGTCGAACATTGCCAAGAGCGCCAACGGACTGCAGATAGCAGGCCTTACCAATGCCACCACCACTCCTATGAGAGGAATACAGATGGCAGGAGTCACCAATGTGGCAATGGGAGTGAAACGAGGCATGCAGATTTCCGGTATTGCCAACATCTGCTCCAACTATATGCGTGGACTTCAGTTTGCCACATACAACTATGCCGACACACTCAACGGTTCACAGTTCGGACTGGTCAACGTCTGCGTCAGCCATCCACGCGGCGTGCAGGTAGGACTCATAAACTACAGCCGCGACACCATTGCCCACAAGATTGGCTTGGTGAACATCAACCCCAAGACACGCATCGACATGATGTTCTACGGCGGATCTTCCACAAAGCTGAACTTTGCGTTGCGCTTCCGCAACCGTTCTACATATAATATGTTAGGTGTGGGAACACACTTCATGGGCATGGACGAGAAATTCTCCGGTGCACTGTTCTATCGCATAGGACAGTATTTCCAACTCAACCCAAGGCTTAGCGTCAGCGGCGACATTGGCTATTATCATATAGAGACCTTCGTGGAAAACTCTGCCACAGACCCCGAACGACTCTTCTCGCTGCAAGCCCGACTCAATGCCGACTATCAGATAAACCGCACACTGAGCGCATTTGCCAGTGTGGGCATTGGCGACACCCGCTACTATCATCATGCCACTCACTATCGCACACGACCCATTTTCGAGGCTGGTATGGCACTGAAATATTTGAGGAGCGGTAAGCGTGAGGAGTGGAACGACGATAATGGAACAAGGAATGTTAATGCGGCAGATTGCTATTCCTATGGATATCTCGCGCCCCAACAATCGGTGCTGACAACGGGCACGAAAAAACATCCGTGGATAGCTGCCCTTGAAACTTTTGGCATCAACGCATTCGTGTGGTCGTTCGACAGTTACATAATGAACGAGGAGTTTGCCAAGATAAGCATCCACACCGTGAAGAACAACATAAAGAACGGTTTCGTGTGGGACAACGACCAGTTTTCGACCAACCTCTTCGCCCATCCATATCACGGCGGACTTTATTTCAACGCAGCGCGTAACAACGGATTGAATTTCTGGGAGTCGGCACCCTACTCATTCGGTGGAAGCCTGATGTGGGAAATGGTGTGCGAGATTGAGCCACCTGCCATCAACGACCTTATGGCTACCACAATGGGAGGTATATGCATCGGCGAGGTGACATACCGTCTTTCCGACCTTATTCTCGACGACAGCAAACGTGGTTTCCCACGCTTCATGCGCGAGTTTCTCGGCACTGTCGTTTGTCCTATAAAGGGATTGAACCGAATATTGAGAGGCGACGCATGGCGTGTGAGAAACGAGAACTCGAAATATCACGACTACAACAAGATTCCGGTGGCACTGGCAATGACAGTGGGCGACCGCTATCTTGCCGACAACAACTCCATAGCGCGTGGTGAGCACTCGCCTTTCCTTAACCTTGCATTGAAATATGGCGACCCGTTCAAGGAAGACACTCGCAAACCTTACGATTACTTCACCGCCGACCTGACATTCAACTTCAGTGGCAACCAGCCGCTTATCAGTGGCGTTCACCTGCTCGGGCGCCTTTGGGGCACTCCACTGAAATCGGGTGAGAACATGGAGACCGAGTTGGGCATTTTCCAACATTTCAACTATTTTGACTCGCAGCCAGTGAAAGACGGTACGAATCTTGTGCCGTTCCGTATTTCCGAGGCGGCATCGGTGGGTCCCGGTGTCATCTGCCGCTTCCCTCACGCAGGCAACCTTTCGTCTTTAGAGCAGCGCATCTTCCTTAGCGGTATTCTCCTTGGCGGTTCGCTCAGCGACTACTACAACGTCATCGACCGCGACTACAACCTTGGCAGCGGATTCAGCGCAAAGGCAAAGACCATACTCTCGTTCGGCAGCATAGGTTCGTTTATTCTCGATGCCCACTACTATCGCATCTTCACATGGAAGGGTTATGAGGACAAAGACCTCGAGACAATAGATCCTCTCTATCTTAACGCTCAGGGCGACAAGGGCAACGCAACACTTATGGTGGTAAATCCTCGTCTGATAGTGAATATGAACGACAAACTCGCTCTCAACTTCTCTGCTTCCTTATACTCCCGCAAAACTTACTACAAATATCACGAAAACGTAAATTCTGACACATTTGAAGTGGGATTGGGATTGACGTGGAAACTTT
>CALZDK010000198.1 GCA_945637645.1 uncultured Prevotella sp. | reverse complement strand
CTACCTTTGCAGGCGGAAAAACTAATAACAACAAAATAAAGAAACAAATGACAAAAGGAATGAAAAAGCTGATTCTGATCTCGACCTTTATTCTCGTTACAGGCATCGAAAGCATAGGGGCGCAAGAGAAGATTGACCTGTCGGGCAAGTGGAGCTTCGGTTTGGGCACAGATGCCGCCTACAACGACTTCGTAAGCCTGCCCGGTTCGATGCAGACCAACGGAAAGGGAAACGAGGTGACAGTGCATACAGTATGGACCGGCTCTACCTACGACTCTTCCTACTATTTCAATCCCTTTATGGAGAAATACCGCATGGAGGGCAACGTGAAGTACCCTTTCTTCCTTACGCCCGACAAGCACTATGTGGGAACAGCGTGGTACAAACGAACGGTAAGCATACCAAAGGCATGGAAGAGGCAGCGTATATGGCTCTTCCTCGAACGTCCGCATATCGAGACAACAGTGTATGTGAACGGAAGGAAGGTGGGACACCTGATGTCGCTGTCAACGCCTCACGAGTATGACATAACGGACTATGTGAGAACAGGACGCGACAACGATATTGCCATCAGTGTGTATAACGGCATAGAGAACGTGGGCGTGGGACAGGACTCGCACAGCGTGACCGACCAGACGCAAGGCAACTGGAACGGCATTACAGGACGCATAGAACTGCGCACCGCACCTCAGCCACGCATCCGCGTAGTGCCCGACATCGCCTCGCGCGAAGTGAGCATCATGGTTGACGACGAGTGTCATAAGTTTGCACTTGGAGACTCAATGAGGCTTTGGAGCGAATTTGACCCTTATCTATACACACGCAAGGTGAAGCATAAAGGCAGCGACATCAACGTGACCTTCGGCATACGCGACATAAAGATAAAGGGCAGACAATTCTGTCTCAACGGCAATCCGATATGGCTACGCGGAACAGTGGAGAGTTGTTGTTTCCCCAAGACAGGCTTCCCGCCCACCGACGAGGAGTCGTGGCTGCGCATCTTCAGGAAATGCAAGGAATATGGGTTGAACCACGTGCGCTTCCACAGCTACTGTCCGCCCGAGGCAGCATTTGCCGCTGCCGACAAGATTGGCATATACCTTCAGCCAGAGGGTCCATCGTGGCCCAACCACGGAGTGAAACTGCTCAGGGGACAGGTGATAGACAAATATCTTCTTGAGGAATCAAAACGCATAATCGATACTTACGGACATCACCCCTCGTTCCTGATGATGGCTGCAGGCAATGAACCTGCCGGCGATTGGGTGAAATACTGCAACGAATGGGTGAGGCAAATGCACGACTACGACCCTACAAAGGTGTATTGCGGTGCGTCGGTAGGCGGAGGATGGGCTTGGGACGACGGTTCGGAGTTTCATGTGAAAGGTGGAGCGAGAGGCCTCGAATGGAATAGAAAAGCTCCGCAATCCAACGACGACTTCAACACGATGATGGACTTTCCGCGCAACTACCGCAACGCAGAACCTAATAATTCACCCATCATAGCCCACGAACTCGGACAATGGTGCGCTTTTCCCGACTTTAGTGAAATACCACAATATACCGGTGTGTATAAGGCAAAGAATTTCGAGGTTTTCCAAGACCTCCTCGCTGCCAACGGCATGGCTTCACAGGCAGGAAAATTCTTGTCTGCAAGCGGACAACTACAGAAACTCTGCTACAAATATGACATTGAACGCAACTTGCGGACACGCGACTATGCCGGTTTCCAACTCTTGGGACTCAACGACTACAGCGGACAAGGCACGGCTCTTGTAGGCGTGCTAAACGTCAACTGGCGCGAGAAGGGATATGCGGCAGCTGCCGACTGGAAGGAGTTCTGCTCGCCAGTGGTGCCATTGGCAAAGTTCACGAAATTCGTGTTCTCGGCTAACGAGAAGCTCTCAGTGCCTGTGGATGTTTACAACGCCCTCTGCGACACAATCGCCAACATTACATACAGCATCGTAAACAACAACGACGGCACGACACTGGCAAATGGCAGTTTTACCGATATTCCTATGCCATTGGGCAAACACTCTGACGTGGGAAGCGTGAGTCAAGACTTGTCCGCAATCACCAATCCGTCGAAATTGACTCTTTCAGTCATGGTCAACGGACGATGGCAGAACCACTGGGACTTCTGGGTTTATCCCGAGATAACAGAGAAAGAACCTGCCGCAAACACCATACATATCACCGACACCTTAGATGCCGAGGCACTCAAGGTGCTTGAAAAAGGCGGGAAAGTGCTTGTCACTGCCGCGGGTAAGGTGACATTAGGCAACGACGTGAAGCAGCACTACCTGCCCGTATTCTGGAACACGTCGTGGTTTAAGATGCGCCCTCCGCACACCACGGGAGCCTACATAGAAAGCAGCCATCCGCTGTTCCGTCACGGTTTCCCCACCGACTCGTGGAGTAATCTCAACTGGTGGGAACTGTTGAACAAGGCACAGGTGATGAACCTTATGGAGTTGCCAGCCGACTATCAGTCGCCTGTGCAACCCATCGACACATGGCACGTCAGCCGCAAGTTGGGCATGATAGTCGAGGCGAGGGTGCTTAACGGCACACTTCTGATGACAACAATGGACATAAGCCGCGACCTTTCCCGACGCATTGTCGCACGCCAGATGCGCCATGCCATCCTTAGCTACATGCAAAGCGATGAATTCTCTCCGTCGCTACGCCTAAGCCCGGAAACGATAACCCACTTTTTCACTAAGACAGCCCCCAAGGTGGACATGTTCACCAATGAGTCGCCCGACGAGCTGAAGCCAGCGTTGAAGTGAGGAACAACCACATCGGAATAATGCAATTCAAATCAATGATTCAGAAATTATGAAACAGTTAAAGAAAATAATGTTAACCTGCCTTGCCACGGTATGCTTTACCGCACAGGCTTACGCCTCGAATGTCCCCGAGGTGAAATGGGACAGCAAGAGTTTGATAATCAACGGACAACGAGTGGTGCCCGTAATGGGAGAGGTGCATTTCTCGCGCATTCCTGCCGAGGAATGGAAGGAAGAGGTGAAGAAGA
>CALZDK010000197.1 GCA_945637645.1 uncultured Prevotella sp. | reverse complement strand
GTGGAGCAACTGGAGACTTCACGAGGGACTAAACCTAAGCCTCGGAGCCTCAGTGTTCTCCCAGTTTGGCAAACATGCCTACGGAGGAGTCGGCTTTGCGCAAAACCTCTCGGCTCAGTATGCCACAACCCTTTCGCCACGCCTCTCCATTGCCGTTGGAGGCTATCTCAACAACATGTTTTGGGCAAGCTCCGCCTATCGCGATGCAGGTCTCACGGCAGTGCTTGGCTACAAGTTTGACGAACGTTGGGAAGGCTATCTCTACGGTCAGAAATCCATCACCACCAATGTCCCCATTCCTCTCTATCTTCAAGACCTCAACGAGATGGGCGACCGCATAGGAGCCTCCGTCCGCTACAATGTAACTCCCAATTTCAGCCTGCAGATGTCGGTGGAAAGTCGTAGCTATCCCCATCGCTAATTCCTCTAACCAATAAAAAAACAGTGTCTTCTACGTTTCCTGTTCAACATTTGAAAAAACAGTGTCTTCTACGTTTCCTGTTCAACATTTCAGTGCAGTCATTTTTTCGACGTGCTGATATGTTTGTACCCGCACTTCTTCGATGATAAGGAGATGTGTGGGGATTGGTGCGCTAAGGTATGGGCAAAAAAAAACCGCTGGGCAAATACTCAGCGGAATTTTTCTCTCTTTAGTTCGGTGTTGCACGAATTACTCGGCAGCAGCTGAATCAGCAGGAGCAGCAGCGCTATCAGCAGCAGCAGAGTCAACAACTGCGCTATCAACTGTAGCTACAGAATCAGAATCTACAGGAGCAGCCTGATTTGTCTTGTTACCACATGATGCGAAAGAGATAGCTGCAACAGCTACGAACATAAATACTAATTTCTTCATTTCTTTGCTTTTTTAAATCTGTAAAACAATCATTTGTTTATTAAAACGTTGCAAAGGTAGCTATTTTTTTGATATGTTGTTCAATTTTTTATGTTTTTTTTTCGACCTTTTCTGTAACTTTTTTATAAGTAGTTGAAAATCAAATATTTCGCAAATGTTAAAAATTCTATACGGTTATCCTGTTTTGCTCATTTTGCCAGTTTTGCGCAACTTTTGTGTGTCTTTTGATGTTTGGGCTATGGAAATTAAATGAAGGTTTTCTTTGTGTTCTCGAATGAATATATTATCTTTGCACTACATTAATATATAATAAGGTGATATGAAAAGAAAATGCTTACTTTCGTTTATGCTCTTGGCTTTCTCCTATGCCATGGCATGTACTAATTTCATTGTCGGCAAGAAGGCGTCGGTGGATGGTTCGGTAATGTGTACCTACAGTGCCGACGACTACGGCATGTTCCAGTCGATGTGCCATTATCCTGCCGCAAAGCACTCCAAGGGAGAGATGAGGCGTATTGTTGACTGGGACTCCAACAAGTATCATGGGGAGATTCCTGAGGCCGAAGTGACCTATAACGTTGTTGGAAACATTAACGAGTGGCAGGTGACCATCGGTGAGACAACGTTTGGCGGACGAGAGGAAATGGAGGATTCGACTGGTATTCTCGACTACGGTTCTCTCATCTATGTGGCGCTGCAACGTTCTAAGACCGCCCGTGAGGCAATAAAGGTGATGACGACATTGGCAGAGACCTATGGTTACAACAGCGGCGGCGAGACTTTCACCATCTGCGACCCCAACGAGGCTTGGATAATGGAGATGATGGGTTGTGGCGCAGGCAGCAAGAAGGTGGTTTGGGTGGCACTGCGTGTGCCCGACGACGCCATCTGTGCCCATGCCAACCAGAGCCGCATACGCACGTTTAATGTCAAGGACAAGGAGAACTGCATGGCATCGAAGAATGTAGTGAAGTTTGCCCGCGAGAAAGGATGGTTCAGCGGCAAGGATTCTGAATTCAGCTTCTGTGATACTTACGCTGCCCCCGATTTTGGCGGTCGCCGTTTCTGCGAGGCGCGTGTGTGGACGTTTTTCAACAAGTATTGTGACTATATGAACGAATATGTCGACTATGCGGCAGGTAAGGTTGCTGACGCGAAGCCGATGCCATTGTGGATTGTGCCTAACCGCAAGCTGAGTGTCAAGGACCTTGAGATGGCTATGCGCGATCACTACGAGGGTACACCTTTTGCCCTTGACAGCGACATTGGCGGCGGAATATGGGAAATGCCCTACCGTCCGACACCATTGTCGTTTGAGGTGGACGGAAAGAAATGTTTCAACGAGCGTCCAGTGAGCACCCAGCAGTCGGGCTTTGTTTATGTGAGCCAGATGCGTTCGTGGTTGCCGAGGGAGATTGGCGGTGTGCTCTGGTTTGGCAACGACGATGCCAACATGGTTCCATACGTTCCTGTTTATTGCTCCGCAACGAAGATTCCTACCTGTTTTGACACTCCAGGAGCCGATGCCCTGACTTTCAGCATCGACAATGCCTTCTGGGTTTGCAACTGGGTGAGCAACATGGTTTATCCTCGCTATGTGCAGATGTTCCCAAGCCTTGAGCAGGTGCGCGACTCGCTTGACAACTCATATATTTCCCTTCAGGCAGAGGTTGAGGCCAAGGCACAGCAGATGACTGGCGCGGAAGCTGCAAAATATCTGAACGACTACTCGTGCAAGAAGGGTGACGAGATGATTGCCCGTTGGCGCAAGCTCGCCACCTATCTCATTGTGAAGTACAACGATATGGTGGTGAAGCCAGAGAATCCCGACGGATCGTTCAAGCTCTCAAAGTATGGTATTGCCGAGCGTCCGCTGCGTCCTGGATATCCTGAGAAGTATGCCCGTGAACTAATTAAGCAAACAGGAGACAAGTTTGTGAAATGAGTGAAATAGTTTCCTACTTGTCAACTTGTCACTCATGATGGTATGGTTCGCCTTTTATTATCGTACACGCCCGATAGAGCTGTTCGGTGAATATAAGGCGAACCATTTGATGTGAGAAAGTCATAAGGGAGAGCGATATTTTCTCGTCGGCACGCGAATACACGGCAGGTGAGAAACCATAAGGGCCTCCAATAATGAACACAAGGCGTCTGGCGTTCATGGATCGTTGTTGAAGCCAACGGGCATATTCTACGCTGCGCATTTCCTTGCCATGCTC
>CALZDK010000196.1 GCA_945637645.1 uncultured Prevotella sp. | reverse complement strand
CAGGAGCAGACTCCTGAACTGAGACAAAAGGCATTACGTATGAGTCAGAAAATCCGTCACCGCGGTCCAGACTGGAGCGGCATCTACAACGGAGGATCGGCTATACTCTGCCACGAACGCCTTTCTATAGTTGACCCTGAATCAGGCAAGCAGCCCTTGTTCAGTCCCGACAAAAAACAAATCCTTGCCGTCAATGGCGAGATTTACAACCATCAGGACCTGCGCAAGCAGTATGCTGACAAATACCAGTTTCAGACTGGAAGTGACTGCGAGGTTATACTTGCCCTATACCGTGAAAAAGGCATTGACTTTCTTGAAGACTTAAGCGGTATTTTCGCCTTTGCGCTCTACGATGCAGAGAAGGACGAGTTTCTCATTGCACGCGACCCAATAGGCGTTATACCTTTATATATAGGATACGACAAGGACGGAAAAGTCTATGTCGCAAGCGAAATGAAAGCCCTCGAAGGTAACTGCGACGAGTATGAGGTGTTCCTGCCGGGACACTACTACTCAAGTCGCGAAGGAAAGATGAAGCGCTACTACACCCGCGACTGGATGCAGTATGATGCGGTGAAAGACAATAGCGCAAGTGTTCAGGATATTCACGATGCACTTGAGGATGCTGTTAAGCGTCAACTGATGAGCGACGTACCTTACGGAGTGTTGCTCTCCGGAGGTCTCGACTCATCGGTGATCAGTGCCGTTGCCGAGAAATTCTCCGAGCATCGCATTGAGGACGACAGCGCGTCAAGGGCTTGGTGGCCTCGACTCCACTCTTTTGCCGTAGGTCTGAAAGGTGCACCTGACCTTGCAAAGGCAAAGATGGTGGCAGACCACATCGGAACCGTACACCATGAAATCAACTACACAATTCAGGAAGGTCTCGATGCCATACGCGATGTTATTTATTTTATCGAGACCTACGATGTGACCACAGTCCGCGCCTCTACCCCGATGTATCTCTTGGCACGCGTCATAAAGTCGATGGGCATCAAGATGGTGCTTTCGGGTGAGGGTGCTGACGAGGTCTTCGGAGGCTACCTCTATTTCCACAAGGCGCCAAATGCAAAGGCATTCCACGAGGAAACTGTGAGAAAACTATCAAAACTCTATCTCTACGACTGCCTTCGTGCAAACAAGAGCCTCTCGGCTTGGGGTGTAGAAGGTCGTGTGCCATTCCTTGACAAAGAGTTCCTCGACGTTGCGATGCGCACCAATCCAGAGGCAAAGATGTGTCCGGGCAAGACAATAGAGAAAAAGATTGTGCGCGAAGCTTTTGCCGACATGTTGCCTGAGGCAGTGGCTTGGCGACAGAAGGAGCAGTTCAGCGATGGCGTTGGATACTCGTGGATTGACACACTGAAGCAGATTACAGCCGACCAAGTGAGCGACGAGCAGATGGCACACGCAGCTGAACGATTCCCCATCAATCCTCCACGCAACAAGGAGGAATACTACTATCGTTCAATTTTCGCCGAGCATTTCCCAAGCGACTCTGCCGCAAAGACCGTGCCGAGTGTTCCTTCAGTGGCTTGTTCCACCGCGGAAGCATTGGCGTGGGACGAATCTTTCAAGAACCTCAACGACCCAAGTGGACGTGCAGTAGCAGGAGTTCACGACGATGCTTACGTGAAAGAGTAGTGAAACTCCTTCACTCCAAGAGGTTGATCAAATGCGAAACTTAAATTATTAATTTAAAAGATTGTGCTTTTTCCTATGAAAAAACGCTGGATAATACTCATGACCGCGATGGTAATAATAGCCATCGCAGGTCTGTTCGCACCAGAACCAACGTTTGAGTGCGACTTTTCTAAGATAGATGCTGCTGATGTGGCATGGTTGATAACGGCTACCATCTTCGTACTGATGATGACACCTGGACTCTCCTTCTTCTATGGAGGAATGGTGGGAGCAAAGAATGTCATCTCGACAATGCTCCAGAGTTTCATTGCCATGGGTATAATCTCCGTCTTGTGGGTGGTTTTTGGTTTCTCACTCTGCTTTGGCGACGACATTGGTGGTATCATAGGCGACCCGACTACATTCCTGATGTTCAACAATGTAGGAGGCGATGTCTATACCACTCCAACAGGCAAGATACTCGGTGGAGCGACAATTCCTTTAGCACTCTATGCCTTGTTCCAGATGAAGTTTGCCATTATCACACCATCGCTTATCACGGGCTCTTTTGCCGAGCGTGTGCGTTTCTCGGGCTATATGTTCTTTATGATTTTCTTCTTTGTGTTCATATATTGCCCTCTTGCACACATGACTTGGCATCCCGACGGACTGTTCCTACAATGGGGTGTTGTCGATTTCGCTGGTGGTATAGTAGTTCATGCATCTTCGGGTGTGGCAGCTCTTGCTGGAGCCATTTTCCTTGGTCGCCGCAAGACTTCTACACGCAACAGTGAGCCAGCGAACATCCCGTTTGTGCTTCTCGGTGCCGCAATGCTTTGGCTTGGCTGGTTCGGTTTCAACGCAGGAAGTTCCCTGCATGCCGACGGAATAGCAGTAAAGGCATTCCTGAACACCAACACAGCATCGGCAACAGCAATGATGGCATGGATATTCTTCGACTGTCTGCGTGGTCGCAAGCCTTCTGCAATGGGAGCTGCCGTAGGTTGTGTGGTAGGTCTTGTAGCCATAACTCCATCAGCAGGTTACGTGACAGTTGGCGAGAGTATCTTCATCTCCTTTGTCATCACGCTCATTTGCAACACAGCGGTATATTGGCGCAGTCACTCAAGGATAGACGATGCCCTCGACGTTTTCCCAACCCACGGAACAGGTGGTATCTTTGGTACTGTCCTCACGGGTATCTTCATTCAGGAAGGTCTTGTAGCTGGCACACCGGAAGGTTTCGTAGTATTCCTCTATCATTTGGTTGCCGTGGCAATAGTAATTGTCTATACATTTACAGTCAGCTACCTCGGCTACTGGCTCATCGACAAGTTCATACCAATGCGAGTTTCTGAGTACAGCGAGCGTGTCGGTCTCGACTATAGCCAGCACGACGAGCACTATGGTCTTGCCCACGTCGGCGAACGCGAGATTGCCGAATATGAGCAGTACATCGAAAAGAAACATG
>CALZDK010000195.1 GCA_945637645.1 uncultured Prevotella sp. | reverse complement strand
CTCTGGGCAACGCTTCTGCCGACGACTGCGCAAACTACTGCGTGATGATGTTCTCCGACTTCACCCGCAAGGTGACAATGCAGAACCTCTTCCACGACGGCGGATTCTCGTCGATGGGCATGAGCCTCCGTGCCATGAACCAGTACTCTAAGGACCTCACTCCTTACGAGGACGAGAACGGAAAGATTATCTACGGATAAAACAATAGTGGGGTGAGTGGAGACAACTCACCCCATAATTTCTTAATACTATAAACATACGACTATGAAACAACTAATACTTACTGCATTAACAATCGTGTCCATACTCTCAGCCAAGGCTGAGGACTACTCAAAACATTATCAGAATCTTCCAGTGGAACTGAAACAAGTCGTTTCGTTCGACATCCCGGACAACACGGTTTCCATTGCCGACTTCGGTGGCGTTGGCGACGGAGTGGCTCTCAACACCGAGGCTTTCCGCAAGGCTATTTCCGCGCTGACTAAGAAAGGCGGCGGAAGGCTCGTTGTGCCGCAAGGTGTGTGGCTGACAGGTCCTATCGTCCTGAAAGACAACATCGACTTGCACATTGAGCGCAACGCCATTGTACTCTTCTCGCCGGACAAGAGCCTCTTCGTGGATGCTGAAGGGAAATCGTCGAGATGCGACCCAGGAATAAAGGCATCGAAAAGAAAGAATATCGCCATCACCGGCGAGGGAATTATCGACGGCAACGGTGCGCAATGGAGACCGGTGAAACGCTCAAAGGTGAGCGACACCGAGTGGAAACGCTTCGCCGCAATAGGCGGAGTGGAACGCCAAAACGGGGCACTGTGGTACCCTTGGGACGTGAAGGCTGGATATAAGAACATTGCCGACACACCGGAGAACCAAGAGAAAAGCCGCCAGGACCTCATAAGACTTACCGACTGCGAAAACATTCTCATTGAGGGAGTTACTGTCCAAAACTCTCCACGATTCCACGTTCATCCCTGCAACTCAAAGAACATTATTATCGACGGCATTACGGTGCGCTGCCCATGGAACGCACAGAACGGCGATGCCATCGACCTCAGCGACTGCCATCAGGCTCTCATCGTAAACTCTGTTGTTGATGCAGGCGACGACGGCATCTGCATGAAGAGCGGGAAGGCAAAGGCAACGGCTCTCGTAAACGGTTGTGAGGACATACTGATAGAAGACAATACCGTGTTCCATGCCCATGGCGGTTTTGTGATTGGCAGTGAGGATATCACTGGCATGAAACGCATCGTGGTGCGCCGCTGCCGCTTCTCTGGAACCGATACAGGACTGAGATTCAAGAGCGGAATAGGTCGTGGAGGAAAGACAGAAGACATCCACATCTCCGACATCGTGATGAACGACATAACAGACGAGGCTATCGTCTTCCAGTGCGACTACGTTGACCGCCCCGCTGGCTCCGAAGGCAAAAAGGCAAAGACCTCTGGCAGCGAGTTTGTGCCAGAGTTCACCGACATTCATATCTCCAATGTGGTGTGCCGTGGCGCAAAAACAGCCATCAAGGCAAAGGGCATTGAGGGAATGAACTGCATCCACGACATAGAGATTGCAAACTCCACTATTGTATATACCTCCAAGGGAGCCGACATTGACGAAACAACGGCAAAAGTAAAGCTCAGCAACGTCAACATTGTGGAGGACAAGGCGCAATAGTAGAGAATGTTAGCAGATTTCTATTCTTCTACTATAAGAAGGCAGATGGGCTTTCAGCCCACTGCCGAACAATCGACGGCAATATGTCGCTTTGCCGATTTTATGCTCGACCGCAACGACCGCGTGGCAATGATACTGCGAGGATCTGCCGGAACGGGAAAGACCACGCTTGCCAGTGCCGTGGTGAAGGCAATGGTGGAGATGAAACAGAAAACCATACTCATGGCACCGACAGGAAGGGCGGCAAAGATATTCGCATTGAACGCCTCGCTGCCCGCATACACCATACACCGACGTATCTACAGACAGAAGACCATGACAGACATGGCTTCCCCTTTCACCCTCAATGTCAACCTCGCCACCGACACCTTGTTTATCGTTGACGAGGCTTCGATGATTGCCAATATGGGCTTTGGCGACTCTGCCTTCGGGTCTGGCTGCCTGCTCGACGACCTCATACAGTTTGTCTATTCAGGGCGTAACTGCCGACTGATGCTCATAGGCGACACGGCGCAGCTGCCGCCAGTGGGAGAAGATGAGAGCCCGGCGCTAATGACCGGGGTGATAGAGGGCTACGGACTGGATGTTTATGAGGCGAACCTCACAGAGGTGTTGCGTCAGAGCCAAGACTCAGGCATTCTGTACAATGCCACCAAGGTGAGACAGATGATAACACATGAGGAAATGACACAACTGCCGAAGATTGACTTCCATGGGTTCAGCGACATCGTAAACCTCCGTGGCGACGAACTGATTGAACAACTCGCCTCGTCGTACAGCCATGCGGGGCTCGACGACACCATCGTGGTGACACGAAGCAACAAGCGTGCCATAATATATAATAATGGTATAAGGAACATGGTGCTGGGACGTGAGGGACTCGTGACACAAGGCGACATGCTGATGGTGGTGAAAAACAACTACTACTGGACGGAGAAACTGAAACTGCAACTGCCTTTCGTTGCCAACGGCGACAGGGCGAGAGTGCTGAGGGTGAGGAACATACGAGATCTTTACGGTTTCCACTTCGCCGACATCACTTTCTCTTTTCCCGACTACGACAACCTTGAGTTTACTGCCACCACCATTCTCGACTCGCTTCAGGCGGAAGCACCTTCGCTGACACGCGAACAAAACGAGAAACTGTTCCAAAACGTGATGGCTGACTATCAGCACCTGCCCTTGAAGTCGGACAGGTTCAAGGCGCTGCGCCAAGACCCGTATTACAATGCCTTGCAGGTGAAGTATGCCTATGCCGTGACATGCCACAAGGCGCAGGGCGGACAATGGTCGCACGTCTATGTCGACCAAGGCTACATGACCGACGACATGCTCACTCCCGACTATATCCATTGGCTCTACACCGCCTTCACCCGTGCCACCGAGAAACTTTTTTTGGTGAATTGGCCGAAGGGACAGGTAGAGTCATAGGGATAGGTACGTTGGTTCACTCTTTCGGGTCGATGAACCTATCCCTGTGATTCTTTAAAAATATCCTCACAATATGGGGTTTACTGATGGCTTACCTCGCAAG
>CALZDK010000194.1 GCA_945637645.1 uncultured Prevotella sp. | reverse complement strand
GAAATGATTCCGATGATACCCAGCAGCACGAAGAAGATGGAGACCACCGTCGAGAGCACCGGGCGCTTTATGAAGTTTGTAAATGTCATGTTTTATTATTTTTAGTTGACAAGTTGACGAGTTGACAAGTTGACAAGTTATTTGTCTTCTTGCATAAGTCGGTTGACGAGTTGACAAGTTGACAAGTTATTTGTCTTCTTGCATAAGTCGGTTGCCGATAGACAAGGTGCTAACTTGTCAACTCGTCAACGGTAAACTCGTCAACTGAATTATTATTTTTTCCCACTCATTACGTCGGCGAAGTCAGAGGCTGATCCTTGCTTCTCGCCAAGTTTCGCTGCATCGTCGATCTTCTTGTTGTACTGCTCCTCGGTGATGGGCTTGATTTCCATTCCGTCGGTGAGCGAGGTGATGCCTTTAGACACATAGCGGTCGCCTGGCTTAAGGCCTTCGGTCACGATGTAGGTGTTGCCATCGTCCTGTGGGTTGACCTTAATCTCGGTATATTTCACCTTGTTGTCCTTGCCAACAAGATAAACGAACTTCTTGTTCTGTACCTCTGAGGTTGCCTCCTGTGGAATGATGACCACGTTGCTTGCTGTCACAGGCACCACAATCTGACCTGCACCGCCAGAGCGGAGCTCGTGCTTGGGATTAGGGAACTGTGCGATGAGCGACACTGAACCAGTGGCAGCGTCGATGACACCACTTGCCTTCACCACCTTGCCCGGCTGGTCGTAGATAGTGCCGTCAGCCAACTGGAGCTTCACTGCCGGATAGGCGGCAATGGCACCTGCAAGTCCGTCGGCACCCTTTGTCATTGAAAGCATGTCCTTCTCAGTAACAGAGAAATAAACCTCCATGGTCTTGATGTCGGAAACGGTGGTCAGTGGGTCAACGCTCGATGCGCTTACCAGTGCGCCAACCTTATATGGCAGTGAACCAACCACGCCGGCTGCAGGACTCTTCACATAGCAGAAGCTAAGAGCCTCCTCTGCTGACGCAAGGGCTGCCTGGGCCTGTGCAAGCGCTGCCTGTGCTGTAGTGTAGTTGTTCTCTGATGTCTGGAGCTCGAAATCGCCGATAACCTTGTTGGCGAAGAGTTCCTTAGAGTTCTCGTAAGTGAGCTTTGAGGTGGCGAGCTGAGCCTTTGCAGTGTTCACCGCTGCCTTAGCCTGGCGCACCTGTGCCTGATAGGTCTCGTTGTCGATGACGAACAGCAGCTGTCCGGCACTTACGGTCTGACCCTCGTGCACGCAAATCTTAGTAATGAATCCAGATACTTTTGGACGAATCTGAACATCCTGAATACCCTTGATGGTTGCAGGATAAGTGGTCTGCAACTCTGTTCCCTCAGTTGCGACGGTTCTCACCGCATACTCATTGTCGGCGAAGTTTGGCTTGCCGCCCGACTTTCCGCCACACGATGCGAGCACAGCTCCGAGAGCCGCCAACATTAACATCTTTGTTGTTTTCATACCTATTACTTTAAATTTATTATTGTTGATTCTACTATTAAAAATATCGTCTTATTGAAAACCTAACGGTCTTCATTCAGTTTTCGGAGTGCAAAGTTACACATTATTATAATAACATTGACATAAACTGCGAAATATTTAACATCTTTTCTTCCTAATTTTCATTTCGTAGGATAATTGCACCAACTATAGAAGTTTTGAGTTGGGAAGATTTATTACGCCTACTGTACAAGTCCCATTTGGCGGGCTTTCTCCAAAAGGAGCTTCATGAGAGGCTCACGCTCGTTCTCCACCTTGTTGTCGAGAACGGCATCTTTGAGGCAGCTTTTCAACTGTCCCACCTCACGACTTGGCTTCAGATGGAACATCTCCATTATCTCGTTGCCGTCGATGACGGGCTGCAACAGGCGCTTGTAGTCTTTCTCCTTGAGGTCGGCAATCTTTTCGCGGACAATGCGGAAATTCTCACGGAACATCTTTTTCCTTACATAGTTCTTGCTGGTGATGTCGGCATCGCAGAGCATCATGAGGTCGTCGATGTCGTCGCCGGCATCGTTGACGAGACGGCGCACGGCACTGTCGGTGACTTCCTCGTCGGCAATGGCAATGGGGCGCATGTGGAGTTCCACGAGCTTCTGCACGTATTTCATCTTCATGTCCAAAGGCAGGGCAAGGCGACGGAATATCTGCGGCACCATCTTAGCCCCTATAAGGTTATGGTTGTAGAAAGTCCATCCTGCCACTGCATCGTAGCGCTTGCTGCGGGGCTTGCCGATGTCGTGCATCAGTGCTGCCCAGCGAAGCCAGAGGTTGTCGCTCACTCGGCAAACGTTGTCGAGCACCTCAAGGGTATGGTAAAAATTATTCTTATGTGCCCTGCCGCCCATAGTCTCCACCACATCCATGTCGGCAAGTTCGGGAAGAATGAGCCTGAGGAGCCCGCAGCGATGTAGATCGACGAAGCCACGGCTTGGCGTAGGCGTCATCATTATCTTGTTCAGTTCGTCCTTTATTCGCTCTCCGCTTACAATCTTTATCCTTTCGGCATTGCGCTCAAGGGCGTCGAAAGTCTCCTCCTCAATCATGAAGCGAAGTTGGGTGGCGAAGCGCACGCAACGCATCATTCGCAGGGGATCGTCGGAGAAAGTGATGTCGGGGTCGAGTGGAGTGCAGATTATGCCATCCTCAAGGTCTTCAATGCCATAGAACGGATCGACAAGCTCGCCGAAGCGGTCGCCATTGAGACATATTGCCATGGCGTTGATAGTGAAGTCGCGACGGTTCTGGTCGTCCTCAAGTGTGCCGTTCTCCACCACTGGTTTGCGTGAGTCGTGGCTGTAGCTCTCCTTGCGGGCACCCACAAATTCCACCTCTGTGTCACGGAATTTCACCTGTGCCGTTCCGAAATTGCGGAACACGGAGAGATGGGCTTTCTTGCCCAAGCGCTGCTTCAGTGCCGAAGCCACCTGTATGCCGCTGCCAACAACAACGACGTCGATGTCGTTGGATGGACGCTCAAGGAATATGTCACGGACATAGCCCCCTACGACGTAACACTCAACGCCAAGTTCGTCGGCTACTTGGGAAATAAGGTGAAAAATCTCTTTGTCAAGGAGCTGTGCCAGCTCTTCATCTGTATATATTTTCATTTCTTTCGCTATTTGGGGGTGCAAATTTACAGAAAAAGGAAGAATTGGCAAAGAAATGCAGCGACACTTTACAGTTAATTCTTCTTAAAACA
>CALZDK010000193.1 GCA_945637645.1 uncultured Prevotella sp. | reverse complement strand
GAAAACTCCCGTAAGGAAGCCAAAAGACTATTATTCTCCCCTCTCTATTGGAGAGGGGCCGGGGGTGAGGCTGCCGGGGGTGAGGCTATTTTTTATATCCTCAATAATGTCCTCTGCATCCTCCAGTCCTATGGAGAGGCGGATGGTGGTGTCGAGCACGTCCATTTTCTCTCGCTGACGGGGAGTGAAGTTGCCGAAGATGGTGCTGGCGGGATGGATGGCCAGCGACTTGTTGTCGAAGAGGTTTGTGGCACGGCGGACGAGTTGCAGTCGGTTGATGCAGTCGAAACATGCCTCCTGGCTCTCAAGGTCGATGGTGAGCATGGCGCCCGATGTCTCTCCAAACTGTCGGCGTGAGAGTTCGTAGTATGGGTTGTCCTCCAATCCGATGTAGTTGACACGTTTTATTTCCTTCACCTCCTTTAGTGCCCTTGCCACGGTGAGGGCGTTCTGTGCCTGCACCCTGTAGCGTGCGTCGAGGGTTTCGAGTCCGAGGTTCTGCATGTAGGCGACATGTGGAGTCATATAGGCACCGAAGTTCATGAGCATCTCCTGTCTCATGCGTTTTGTGAAGTTGGGCATGCCGTAGTCGATGACGAGACCGCCGATGGAAGTGGCGCCTCCAGAGATGTATTTCGTGCTCGACACGACCTCGATATCCACACCGAGGGCATGGGCATCGAAATGTGTGAATGGAATCATGGTGGTGTCGGCCACGAGGGGAATGTTCTTACTGTGGGCTATGTCGGCGAGAGCTGCAATGTCAGCCACCTCCATCTGTGGATTTGTTATTATCTCCATGAAAATGCACGCCGTATTGTTATCCACGGCAGCCTCCACCTCTTCAAGATTGGTGAGGTCAACGAGTTTTGGCTTCACCCCGAAGCGCAACATGGTGCCTCCGATGAGAGCGTAGGTGTTTCCGAAGAGATGTCTTGACGATACGATGTTTTTTCCCGTTGCCGAGAGACAGAAAAGAGTGTTGCTTATGGCAGCCATGCCAGAGCTCATTGCCACCACGCCTGTTGCCCCTTTTAGTTCCCTGATCTTGTTTTCAAGATAGGTTACTGTGGGGTTGGTGACACGAGAATAGTCGGGCGCATCGGAACGTCCGCAGAAAGCGTCAGCCATTTCTGTGGCATTGTTGAACTCGTATGCCGCGGTGTGATAGACGGGCATTGCCAACGAACCGTAAGCGTCGTGGCTTTGGAAACTGGTGTGTATTGCTTGCGTTTGTTTCTTCATTTTTTGAGTTTTGTGTTTTTTCTGAAAAGTGGTGCAAAATTAGTCAATAGCTTTCATATTGCCAAATATTTTCACCGAAAAATAACACATTATATATTGTTATAAGGCGTTTCTACCATGTTTGTGGTATGAAGAATGACGTGAACTGATAAAGAAGAACGATGTTGAGCAGCCGGAGTTGGTTTTTCATCAACGTTAGTCTTATAATTCTATCGTGAATTTTTGTCTGCCTTTGGACGAAAGCTGCGAAGCCAACGTCCAAAGGCCTTTGTTTTTGATACATTTCAATTAAAAAACCAACTTTTATTTTGTTTTTTCAAAAACAATGCTTACCTTTGCGAAACAAAAGAGACATTTTGATAGTCCCGCCGCAAAGCTGCGCACAGGTAATAACTTGTCAACTCGTCAACTTGTCAACTCGTCAACTTGTCAACTTGTTAACTATAACTTATGTTTGAACATATTTCAGATTTTACCACTTGGCCAATTTTGACTGGCATTATTATTGGCTATATCGCCAACCGCATAATGAGCGGTGAGGGAAAGGGATGTTGCATGAACCTGATAGTAGGTGTAGTGGGCAGCTATGTCGGAGCCTTCATTGGATCGTTGTTCAATGTGCAGCTTCTCGGTGCCGGATACGTTAAGAACTTCGTGTTCTGTGTCTTAGGCTCTGTAGTTGTGCTGTGGCTATGGAAGAAGCTGATGTCTTAATGCTTATCTATGAATAAAAAGGACAGGGACATACTCGATATAGCCATACCGTCGATAGTTTCCAACATCACGGTTCCGCTGCTGGGACTTGTTGACGTGACCATAGTCGGACACATGGGCAACGCCGCCTATATTGCCGCAATAGCCGTGGGAAGCATGATATTCAATGTGATATACTGGATCTTCGGTTTCCTTCGTATGGGCACAAGCGGCATGACGTCGCAGGCATACGGCCGCCAACGCCTCGATGAAGCCGTTGACCTTCTCGTTAGGTCATTGGCAGTGGGTGTTGGCATAGGCTTGGCGTTTGTGGCGGGACAAAGTGTCTTGAAGTGGGCTGCGCTGGAACTGATGCAGCCGACAGCAGACATTGCTGTTTTCACTTCCACCTATTTCGACATCTGCATTTGGGGAGCGCCTGCCGTTCTCGGACTCTACAGCCTCACGGGTTGGTACATAGGCATGCAGAACACACGTCTGCCCATGCTCGTGTCCATATTCCAAAACGTGGTGAACATTGCCGCAAGTCTTGTCTTTGTCTATCTCTTCGGCATGAAGGTGGAAGGTGTGGCTTTCGGAACACTTACGGCTCAGTATGCCGGTTTCCTCGCAGCCCTTGTTTTCCTCAGAAAGCGATACAGGGAAGTCCTTGTCCATGTCTCCTTGCGTGCCTTGCGCGACGCGGCGGCAATGATGCGGTTTTTCACTGTCAACCGCGACATCTTTCTCCGCACGCTCTTTCTCGTTGCCGTAAACCTCTTCTTCACTGCCGCAGGAGCCAAGCAGGGAGCAGTGGTTCTCTCGGTCAACACACTCTTGTTTCAGCTCTTCACACTCTATTCCTACGTTATGGACGGCTTTGCCTATGCAGGCGAGGCAATAGGAGGAAAATATTTCGGTGCACGCAATCAGGAGGCTTTCGACGACACTGTGAGTCGTCTGTTCCGTTGGGGACTTGCCCTTACGCTGTTCTACACCTTTCTTTATCTCGTTGCCGGCGAACCGTTTCTACGCCTCCTCACCGACGAGCCGGAGGTTGTGGATTGTTCCAAGGAATATATCCTTTGGGCGGTGGCTATTCCCTTAGCGGGCATGGGAGCGTTCTATTGGGACGGTCTTTATATCGGCATGACTGCCACCCGTGGCATGCTCTCGTCCACGTTCACCGGTGCGGCAGTGTTCTTCACAGTCCATTTCTCCCTCTTCCCCCTTCTTGGCAACCATGCCCTGTGGCTCGCCCTCATTCTCTATCTCGTTTCAAGAGG
>CALZDK010000192.1 GCA_945637645.1 uncultured Prevotella sp. | reverse complement strand
GGAGTGGCTTCCTATTCTCACTCCTGCCAACACCGTGGCGTTGGTTCCTATCCACACATCGTCTTCAATAACAATCTGACGAGTGGTAATCCCCTGTTCGTCAATTCGTTTGCCAGTTTCAGAAAAGTTGTGGTTCAAGGCACTCACTGTCACACCTTGTGCGAGGTTCACATGCGACCCAATGCTCACAGGGCCAATCACTGTTGAGTGTAACCCAATGCGTGTATGGTCGCCTATCACAACATCTCCCACGGCGTTGTTGACACACGAATACGACTCCACCACACTTCGCTTGCCAATCACAAACCTGCGGTATGGCGGTGTGTCCATGCGTACACTGCCATATATCTTTGCCGACCATGCACGCTGCTGATATAACGGAGCCAAAAGCCTGACATACCATCGTGGTCTTGTCAGTTTTTGGTTCATTATCAGCAAGTCTATAATGCGTTTCAGTCTTGCCGAGTTGCCGATGTGTTTCCTTAGTGTTTCCTTGTCCATTAAAATCTTTTCCTCACTTTTGTTGTTTCTGTGCGCAAATGTAGCATTTTTTCCTGTCATCTCCAAACTTTTCCTTCCTTTTTTGTTGCAAAATCCTCTTTTCAACCCAAAATCCATATAAATAGGGATTGTATGCCTCATCGCAAAGCCGTACCTTTGCAGCAAAATTGAAAATTATACTTTTTTAGAAAATGAACAGACCAAGTATCACACTCGCGGCAACCTTGTTCTTGCCGCTTGCTCTCACGGCAAACACGGAGACCAGTATGGCGCCTTCTGCTGTCGTGGAGAGCCGCATAGACACATCGCGTGTTATCGACCTCGACGAGCTAATAGTAGTCTCACAGCCAAAGGAAGTGGCACGGCTGCGCCAGCAGCCTCTGAGCAGCACAGTGTTCACCGACACCGAGCTCTCGCGCCTGGGAATACGCAGCATGAGCCAGCTTGCCGCCTTCACCCCTACCCTTGCTGTACCGCAGTATGGATCGCGACTCACATCCTCCACATATATAAGAGGTATAGGCTCACGCACCGGTTCTTCTGCCGTGGGAGTCTATTACGACAACATACCGCTTGTCGACAAGAGTGCATTCAACCGCTATTTCTATCAGACCGACCGCATCGACGTGCTCCGTGGACCGCAAGGCACGCTCTATGGCATCAATGCCGAGGGAGGAATCATCCGCATGTATTCAAAAAATCCCATGAACTATCAGGGCACCGACCTTCGCATGGGCATCGCCACAGGACTTTGCTCCAATGTTGAGGTGGCTCACTATCATCGTCCCTCAGACAACTTCGCCTTCTCCACAGCCGTGTTCTACAATGGTCAGAGAGGATTTTTCTACAACACGAATCTCGACCAGCGGGCAGACAAGAGCAACGAGGCAGGAGGAAAAATCCGCCTCATGTGGCTTCCTGTCAACCAACTCACCTTCGACTTCACAGCCGACTATCAGTATGTAAACCAGGACGGCTTCCCCTACGGAGAATACAACAACGAAACACACCAGTTCTCCGACCCCTCCACTACTATACTCAACAGCTATCGCCGACAGATGGTTACAACCGGACTCAACATCTCATATAACATGCAAGACCTACTGTTGTCTTCCGTCACAAGCTATCAATACATCGACGACAAGATGACCATGGATCAGGACTATCTCCCTGCCGACTACATGCGTCTTGAGCAGATGCAGAAAATGAATGCCGTGTCGCAGGAGCTTACCTTGCGTTCCACAGGCAACACTTCATGGCACCACACTTCTGGACTTTTCTTCAGCCAAAAATGGCTACGCACACGCGGACCGGTCTATTTCGGCGACGACATGAACAAGTCTATCCTCTCCTATCTCGGAATGCCTGCGGCAATAGCAAAACTCATGACCCTCACCGACAATAGCGTGCCTGGCACTTTCCACACGCCACAGTCAAACTTCGGCATTTACCACGAGTCAAACATATCACTCACCGACCAGCTCCGACTTACACTCGGACTTCGCTACGACCATCAACACGTAAAGATTGACTACGACACCGAGGCACACTTCCGCCTTGCCTGCGACGCGCAGATGATGGGACGCCCCGTAAAGTTCGACAGCCGCTACGTCAGCCAGTTCCTCTCTTCCACATCCGAAGACTACGACCAGTTGCTCCCTAAGTTTGCCCTGAGCTATCAGTTCAACTCTTACGGCAATGTCTATGCCGTGGTGAGCAAGGGATTCCGTGCAGGAGGTTACAACCTGCAGATGTTCTCCGACATATTCCAGACAGAGCAGCGAAGCCTTGGAGCAAAAATGGCGGCACTGATGAAGGGCGACATGACAGTGGAACACACCGAAGCAGACTACGACAACGTCAACAGCACCATCTCCTACAAGCCAGAGGAAAGCTGGAACTACGAGGCAGGACTTCATCTCAACCTCTTCGGAGGACGTCTCCATGCCGACCTCGCAGCATTCTATATGCGCATACAAAACCAACAACTCTCCGTACTTGCGGGAAACTATGGCTACGGACGCATGATGGTGAATGCAGGTCGTAGCGCAAGCTCAGGCATCGAGTTGTCGCTCCGTGGCAGTGCTTTCGACGACCGCCTCACATGGTCAGCCTCCTACGGTTTCACCAATTCCAACTTCCGCAACTATACCGACAGCGTAGCGTCTCGCACCACTGACGGCAAGCTCACCTACACCGAGGTTGACTATCGTGGCAAGAAAGTGCCTTTCGTGCCCACCCACACCATGAGCCTCGTGGCAGACTACCGCTTCCCCATTGCCAGTCCAGTGATCCACAACCTTATTGTAGGTGCAAACGTGGTGGCTAATGGTCCAACCTATTGGGATGCTGCCAACGACTACAAACAGGACTTCTATGCGGTATTGGGCGCTCACGTCACCCTCGACTTCGGACGCATCGACCTCGACCTATGGGGAAGAAACCTCACCGACACAGGCTACAACACATTCCTTGTAAACAGTAGCGTCGATGGCACCACCCGATCTTTCGCCCAGCGTGGCATTCCTGTCCAGGCGGGCATAGACCTTCGTCTGAAATTCTAATAAATCAAAGACCCAAGATAAACGCAACGTTAGGTTTTCTGGAAACCAACGTTGCGTTTCCATATATTCGACAAATAGACGAATGTTCATTGAAATAATACTGAACCATTTCAAACCCAAAGAATTTGTTAATCTTTTTAATCTTTTAATTCTTTAATTCTTTAATTCTTTAATTCTTTAATTTCAAGCGCGCCGAAGC
>CALZDK010000191.1 GCA_945637645.1 uncultured Prevotella sp. | reverse complement strand
CTGAAACGAAAAAGAACACTTGGAAGCTGATTATTCAGCTCATCGTGTCGATAGCCACGGCTATTGCTACCACCCTCGGAGTCACGAGCTGCATGATGTAAGGGGAAAGATTGAACGATTGGACGATTGAATTGGGTTTGAGGGGGAAAAACCAATCAGATAGGGCTCACGCCCTATCCTTGGCTATGCCGCCCTTGCAGGGCTAAGGATGCGTGAGGAGGGCATATCAAATAGGGCTCACGACCTACCTTGGATGTGCCGCCCTTTTAAGGCTAAGGATGGTCAGCAACGGAACAATTTCCGCCTGCTGACCTTTCTAAGAATTAGGTGGGACTGCCCTGTCACTGTGATTCTTTACCAAACTTTTGTTACTCTTCATATAAAAAACAACGAAAAAGTTTGGTGGTGTCGGAGGAATGCACTATTTTTGCAGAAAGAATGATCTATATGGGGAGATTTCTTTGACATAAAGAAGAAAAAATGAAGAAGTTAGCAATTATTACAGGAGCCGACGGATGTATGGGTTCGGAAATAGCCATGGCTGTGGCAAAGGAAGGCTACAGGGTGATAATGGCATGCAAAAACATTGAGAGGGCACAGGAGAAAAGACTGTGGATAACCTCAGAGTCGGGAAACGACGACGTGGAGATAATGCCGATAAACCTCGCCTCGCTGAAGACAGTTAAAGCCTTTGCCGACGAGATAATGAAAAGAGAAGAACCCATAGCTCTGCTGATGAACAACGCGGGAATGCTCGAGCAGGAAGGCAGGACAATTACCGAGGACGGACTGGAACGCACGGTGAGCGTGAACTATGTGGGACACTACCTGCTCACCCGGCTGCTACTGCCAAAGATGGAACGAGGAGGCCGCATTGTCTCGATGACTTCGCTGACCTACAAGTGGGGCTTGCTGAAGTTCCCCTCGTTTTTCGAGACAGGCTGCAGGGGCTTCTTCTGGCGCATATTCCCCTACTGCAACTCTAAACTTGCCATAACACTCTTCACGCTGAAACTTGCCCGAGAGCTGAAAGAAAGGGGCATTACGGTGAACTGTGCCGACCCCGGCATTGTAGCCACAGACATTATTTATTTCAAGATGTGGTTCGACCCGATAACACGTCATGTCTTCGCGCCGATAATAAGAACTCCACGGCAGGGTGCCGCCACGGCGGTGTGGCTGCTGCTGTCGCCTGACGTGGCACAGCAGACAGGAACCTTCTGTCTGTCGTGCCACGTTAAGAAACTGAAGCGGAAATATACAGAAAGTCCGCTGATAGAGGAACTCTGGCAGCGGACTGAAGATGTGGTAAGAAAATGGTTATAGATACAATCCATTGACATCTTTTACGAACAGGGTGCGCTTGTCGTTGTAGAACTTAACAAAGTCGCTCACCGTCTTCTGTCCCGGATAAGGCATGTAGAAATGTCCGGGCTTGTTGTGGGCGTTGCGCCAAAGCAAGACGTAGGCAATGGGATATTTGTTTAGGACAGGCATAAGGGTGGCAGTCCACCAATCTTCCTTTCCAAGACTTTCCATTCCTGTCTCGGTGAGTGCAGGCACCACGTAGTGCTGCTTGGCTATATCGCAAAGCGCCTTGAGGTTGAGGTCGAGACTTGAGGCATAGTTGTTTATTGCCACTGTGTCCTCGGCATTGTTTGTGCAGTAGGAATCGAAACCTATCACATCGACAATCTCGTCGCCTGGCCAACGCTCAAGATACTTGGCGGCATCGCCATTGAACTCGGTGCCTGGAGAGTAGGCGTAGAGGACATTGTTTACGCCACGCTGCTTGAGCTGGTCCACGGTGAGTTTCCATAGAGCCTTATACTGTTCGGTGGTGCAGAGATTCTGTCCCCACCAGAACCAGCTTCCCGTGTGCTCATGCCACGGACGGAGGAGCACAGGAACTTTCACTCCGTAGGGTGTCTCAAGCGAGTTGATGAACGAGGCGAGGATGTCGAGCCAACCAAGGAATTTCTCGTGGCACTTGCCGCCTTCAAGCACAGAGGCAACTGTCTGCTTCTCTTGGTCGGTGAGCGAGTCGGGCTTCACCCATGCCGAACCTCCGGTAAGAGGATTGTCGAGATGCCAACTCAGTGTCACCATACCTCCGCGGTCATATTGGCGGATAATCTCCTGCTTCATCCTGTCGAATGGCACACCGTCGAGATTCAGCGAGTCGCCCAATTCAAGGTGACCGAGGTCGAATCCTATCACAGCAGGATAGTCATTGCATACGCTCTTCACGTCGGAGCGACAACTGTCGCCTACCCATCCCACTCCATATACAGGGTCGTCCTGATGGCCAACGAGATAGCCATTGGCTGAAATCTCACGCAGATTGGCAAGCAAATTCTCAGTGCGCTGAGTGCGTCCGCTCTCAGCTAATGGGTCGTCAGCCTTTTTCTTGCTGCAAGATATTGTCAGCATAAAAGAAGCGACCAAAGAAAGAATAATGATTTTTTTCATATTAGAAGTTAACCTTATCGCGAGTGATGACATAGTCAAGTTCCATTGCTGCCTTCCACCAAGCCTCGTCGGCATGCTTGTTTACAGCCTCACTTCCGTCATACCAAGGCATGAACCACGACCACTTGGCACCTGACTCCCACTGCTCAGAGATGTTTGCAACGCGCGAATTGGTGTATTCGCTCCATCCGCACTCTGAGAGGGTGACAATCTTGTTGCTGTACTTGTTGAAAAGTGTGGTGTAGTTGTTTGCACAAGAAGTGGCATTGTCGCCATAGAGGTCACGACCAACGATATCAACGTATTCATCGCCAGGATACCAGTTGTCGTCGCCTGTCTGTGATGTCCATACCCAAATAAGGTTGTCAAAGCCCTCTGCCTTGAGATAGTTAAACATATACTTCCACAAAGCCTTATAAGCCTCGGCATCAGTGCCCCACCAGAACCAGCCACCTGCTGCCTCATGGAGAGGACGCCACAACACTGGGATATCTGCATCTTTCAGCAACTTCAGATAAGCTGCGAGATTAGCAAGGTCGTAATCAACGAATGCCTTCTCCCATGTGCCTTCCACTGTTGCGTTCTTCAGGTCGAACTCTGTCTCTGAAGGAACGTATGTATAGTCGGTATTCGGGTTGAGACCAGAGTATGCACTTGCAGCACCGCCACCAGTAGAGGCTTCCACCTTCTTCTTCGGCACAAGCCAGTGCCAACCAATGGTGACGATACCACCATTGTCGGCCCATGATTTCACGGGAGTGATGTCGTTGTAGTTAATCCAGTTGGCGCTTGCTACAGAAGCCGGCATGTGAATATAGTCATAACCGTTGATGGCAGGATATTTTCCTGTCCACTGATATACCTGTTCAGAAGCGTCGTTGTTCCATGCCACGCTTGCCA
>CALZDK010000190.1 GCA_945637645.1 uncultured Prevotella sp. | reverse complement strand
TAGCCACAGGCATGGAAGAGCACAACGCCTACGCTGCCGACTTCATTAGGGCAACGGAATGGATAAGGGAAAACCTTCCCGGAGCTCATGTCAGCGGCGGCGTGAGCAACCTCTCGTTCTCCTTCCGTGGCAACAACTACATACGCGAGGCAATGCACGCAGTGTTCCTCTATCACGCCATAGCAAAGGGAATGGACTTCGGAATAGTGAACCCCGCCACTAAAGTGCTGTATAGCGACATTCCCGACGACCAACTGCAAATCATAGAGGACGTGATACTCAACAGACATCCCGATGCCGCGGAACGTCTGATAGAACTTGCCGAGAAAATAAAGGCTCATGCAGATGCCCTTAAGGAAGGAGGAACGGAGACAAATAAGGACAACAAGGAGGAGAAATGGCGCACAGATCCATTGGAGAAACGTCTTGAATATGCCCTAATAAAAGGCATTGGCGACTATCTCGAAACAGACCTCGCCGAAGCTCTGCAGAAGTATCCCAAGGCGGTGAATATCATCGAGGGACCTCTGATGGACGGAATGAACACCGTGGGACAGCTCTTCGGCAGCGGAAAGATGTTCCTCCCGCAAGTCGTGAAAACGGCAAGAACAATGAAAAAGGCGGTGAGCATACTGCAGCCACACATCGAGGCGCAAAAGACTGAGGGAAGCGCCAAGGCTGGAAAGGTGCTGCTTGCAACGGTGAAGGGCGATGTTCACGACATCGGAAAGAACATCGTGGGAGTGGTGATGGCATGCAACAACTATGAGGTTATCGACATGGGAGTGATGGTGCCTACCGAGCAGATAGTGAGAAAGGCAATAGAGGATAAAGTGGACATCATCGGACTCAGCGGACTAATAACACCGAGTCTTGAGGAAATGGTGAACGTGGCTGCCGAAATGGAGAAGGCCGGACTTAGGCTCCCAATAATGATTGGCGGTGCCACAACGAGCGAGCTTCATGTGGCTCTGAAAATAGCGCCTGTCTATAGCGGTCCTGTGGTTTGGATGAAAGACGCGTCGCAAAACCCTATTGTGGCATCGCAGTTGCTCAACTCCGAGGAAGAGGCTAAACTGGAAAGCGAGCTCGACAACAAATACCGTCAGATGCGCGACAACTACGGCGCTAACCAGAAACCTCTCGCAAGCATAGAGGAAGCAAGGAAAAACAAGTTGAAGCTGTTTGATTAGGGTTTGAGAGGTTTTATGAGTTTGAAGGGGTTTGAAAGGTTAAACGAAATAACAGAATGATTAGGACAATACTATTTGATATGGGCGGAGTGGTGATAACACTCGACCAACAACAGGCAATAAAAAGGTTTAAGGCACTTGGTCTGAAGGATGCCGAACAACGGCTCGATGCCTACACGCAACAAGGGATATTCGGCGACCTCGAGGCAGGCAAGATAAGCGACGAGGATTTCCGACGCGAACTTAGCCTGCTTGTTGGGCGCGAACTGACATGGGACGAGTGCCTCTACGCATGGAAAGGCTACTGCGGCGACGTGCCGAAGCGCAACCTCAGAAAAATGCAGGAGCTGCGACAAAGGGGCTTCCGCGTGGTGCTGCTCTCAAACACCAACCCTTATATGATGTCGTGGGTGATGAGCGACAGCTTCGACGGTGAGGGTCATTCCCTCGCCTACTATCTCGACGAGGCTTACATGAGCTACAAATGCGGGGCGATGAAACCCGACAGCGTTTTCTTCAACGCCGTGATAGAAGGCGAACACCTCATACCCGAAGAAACTCTCTTCCTCGACGACGGACCAAGGAATATTGAGGCGGCAAAAGCCCTCGGCATAAAGACTTTCCTCGTGGGCAACGGGGAAGACTGGACAGAAGAAATAGAAAACCACCTGAAATAACATCAAAACAAATGAGAAAGACAACCATTCTATTGCTGCTCTTGGTGGCTCTCGCCACTTCGGCACAGACAAAACGCGAGTTCCGCGGCGCATGGATACAGTGCGTCAACGGACAGTTCCTCGGAATGTCAACAGAAACAATGCAAAAGACACTGTCCTATCAGCTCGACGAGCTGCAGAAAGACGGTGCAAACGCCATAATCTTCCAGGTGCGCCCAGAATGTGACGCACTCTACCAGAGCAGCATAGAGCCTTGGAGCCGCTTCCTTACAGGGCAGCAGGGCAAGGCACCAAGTCCCTATTGGGACCCTCTGCAGTGGATGATAGACCAATGCCACAAACGAGGCATGGAGCTTCACGCCTGGATTAATCCCTATCGGGCAAAGACCAAGACCACCACTCAGCTCGCGTCAAACCATATTGCCATAAAGCATCCAGAGCGTGTGTTTGCCTACGACGGACAGTTCATCATGAACCCTGCCATCGAGGAAAACAGGACATATATATGTAATGTGGTGGGCGACATTCTGCGACGCTACGACGTTGACGGACTCCACATCGACGACTACTTCTATCCCTACCCTGCAGCTGGACAGACCATTCCCGACTCACGCCAATACAGCGAGATGAAAAACGGGATAAACAACATTGGCGACTGGCGCAGATACAACGTCAACCTCTTCATACAGCAGCTCCACGACACCATATCGAGCGTGAAGCCGTGGGTTAAGTTCGGAGTGTCGCCCTTCGGCATCTACCGAAACAAGAAGAGTTCGCCCATGGGAAGCGAGACAAGAGGTCTGCAGAACTACGACGACCTCTATGCCGACGTGCTCCTCTGGATAAACAATGGCTGGATAGACTATTGCGTGCCTCAGATCTATTGGCAGATTGGTCATCCCACTGCCGACTACAAGACACTGATAGAATGGTGGAACCGATATGCCGGCGGCCGCCCTCTCTTCATCGGCGAAGACGTGGAGCGCACAGTGAAATATCCCGACCCGCAAAATCCCAACAGCCATCAGCTGCCTGCCAAGATGGCGTTGCATCAGCAGATGCACAACGTCGGGGGCACAGTGCTCTGGTATGCCAAGGCTGCTGTGGATAATGTTGGTAACTACGGCACACTGCTTCGCAACAAATACTGGCGCACACCAGCCCTTCAGCCAAGGATGCCGTTCATCGACTCCAAGGCGCCAAAGAAGCCGCGCAAGGTGAAGCCAGTGTGGACAGCCGATGGCTACATCCTCTTCTGGACAGCGCCCAGTGGCAAAGGCTGGAAGGACGAGGCAACAAAATATGTGGTGTATCGCTTCGCAAAGGGAGAGAAAATAGACTTCAACAAGGCAGAAAACATCGTAGCCATAACCTCCGACACATTCTATAAACTGCCCTACGACAACGGAAAGACAACCTACACCTATGCCGTAAGCGCACTCGACAGAATGCAAAACGAGAGCAAGACAGTGAAAAAGAAGCTGAAGCTGTAGTCTCTTCAATTCTTAATTCTTA
>CALZDK010000189.1 GCA_945637645.1 uncultured Prevotella sp. | reverse complement strand
AAGTTGACAAGTTGACAAGTTGACGAGTTGACAAGTTGACGAGTTGACAAGTTGACGAGTTGACAAGTTGACAAGTTGACGAGTTATTACTTATGCTGCAGTATTTTGGCTTGGATTATTAACTTGTTCTCTTGTCGGGTTAGAAAATATAAAGAAAATGTTAATAATGTTTGGCGGACAACATTTTCTTAATTCTTAATTCTTAATTCTTAATTAAAAGTAGTAACTTTGCACCGAAAACTCGGGAAGTGGAGACAGGAAATGCCTTCCACTCCCCCAAAACAACATTTATTTAATGGAAGAAATAAGAAAATTAGTAGAGAGTATCACAAAAGGAATACAGGAGAAAAAGGGTGAAAACATCGTAGTGGCTGACCTTGGCAACATAGAGGGAGCCATCTGCCGCTATTTCGTAATCTGCACAGGAAACTCACCGGCGCAAGTCGAGGCAATAACAGAGTCAATCACCGACGTGGTGAGGATTGACCGTGGCGAGAAACCCGTAAAGGTCGTTGGACTTGAGAATTGCCAATGGGTGGCAATGGACTATACAGACGCTATGGTACATGTTTTCCTGCCCGACGTGAGAGAGTATTACGACCTTGAGCACCTTTGGGAAGATGCTACAATAGAAAAATTGAACACCGACTATTAAACCATGGACAACAATTTGAACAATCAGGAAGATCCAAAAATGAAGATGCCGAAGTTCAACATGAACTGGATCTACATTCTCGCGCTCGCTGTCATTGCCGCGCTCTATTTCACCAGCGGCAGCACAAATTCGAGCGTAAGAACAGAGGCGTCGTACGACCAATTCAAGAAAATGGTCATGAAAGGCTATGCCTCGAAAATCATCGTCAATACGGACAAGAACACTCTCCAGATGTTTGTGAAGCCCGAACACATCAGAGACGTCTTCCAACAGGGAGTTGACAAAACAGGCAAGGAACCTGCCGTGGAGGTGCAGTTCGGTTCGGTTGACCAAGTGGAGCAATTTGTCGATGAGGCAAAGAAGGAGAACAAGTTCTCAGGCGATTTCAGCTACGAGAACACGAAGGGAAACGACATTTTCGGTCTCATACTCTATAACGTGCTGCCAATAGTTTTCATCATCGCCATGTGGGTGTTTATCATGAGGAGAATGGGAGGCGGCGGCATGGGAGGTGCTTCTGGCATCTTCAATGTGGGCAAGAGCCGAGCCAAGATGTATGAAAAGGGAACAGCTACTAACGTAACCTTCAAGGACGTGGCTGGTCAGGCTGGAGCCAAGCAGGAAGTGCAGGAAATAGTGGATTTCCTGAAAAACCCGCAGAAATATACCGAACTCGGAGGAAAGATTCCAAAGGGAGCACTTCTCGTCGGACCTCCGGGAACAGGAAAGACCCTGCTTGCGAAGGCAGTGGCAGGCGAGGCTGGAGTGCCTTTCTTCTCAATGAGCGGTAGCGACTTTGTGGAAATGTTCGTGGGAGTGGGAGCAAGCCGTGTGCGCGACCTCTTCCGACAGGCTAAGGAGAAGTCGCCTTGCATCATCTTCATCGACGAGATTGATGCCGTGGGACGCGCCCGCAGCAAGAATCCTGCTATGGGAGGCAACGACGAGCGTGAGAACACACTCAACGCCCTCCTCACCGAGATGGATGGATTCGGCACAAATAGCGGAGTAATCATCCTCGCGGCTACCAACCGTGCAGATATGCTTGACTCTGCCCTGATGCGTGCAGGACGTTTCGACCGTCAGATACATGTTGATTTGCCCGACCTCAACGAGCGCAAGGCAATATTCCAAGTCCATCTGAAACCGATAAAGACCGACGAGACACTCGACATAGACTTCCTCTCGCGTCAGACTCCTGGTTTCTCTGGAGCCGACATTGCCAATGTCTGCAACGAGGCGGCACTCATTGCCGCACGCCACAACTGCAAGACCGTGGGCAAGCAGGACTTCCTCGATGCCGTTGACCGAATCATCGGCGGACTTGAGAAGAAGACAAAGATAATGACCGACAGCGAGAAGCGAGCCATCGCTATCCACGAGGCTGGACATGCCACCATCTCCTGGTTCTGCGAGCACGCCAACCCATTGGTGAAGGTGAGCATTGTGCCACGAGGCCGCGCCTTGGGTGCCGCTTGGTATCTCCCGGAGGAGCGTGCCATAACCACCAAGGATGAGATGCTCGACGAGATGTGCGCCACGCTTGGCGGACGTGCAGCGGAGGAACTTTTCCTCGGTCGCATATCCACTGGAGCCATGAACGACCTTGAGCGTGTCACCAAGAGCGCCTACGGCATGATTGCTTATGCAGGAATGAGTGAACGACTGCCTAACATCTGTTATTACAACAACACCGAATATTCTTTCCAACGCCCATATTCCGAGACAACGGCAAAAATCATGGACGACGAGGTGCTGAAGATGATCAACGAACAATATGATCGTGCCAAGAACATCCTCAGCGAACACAAGGAAGGTCACAACGAGCTGGCGGAACTCCTCGTTCAGCGTGAGGTGATCTTTGCCGACGACGTGGAGAAGATTTTCGGCAAGCGTCCATGGGTAAGCCGAAGTGAGGAACTGCTTGAGGCACAGCAGAAAGCCGAGGCTGAGGCTATGGCGGAGAAGCGTGCCAAGGAGTTGGAGGCAGAAGGCACGAGCCTTGAGGCGAAGGTGAAAGAGGATAAAGAGAGAGAAGACAGGAGTGAAGAGTGAAGAATGAAAAACTTTCAATATTTATGAAGAATCTGATAGCAAGGACAATTACGGGAGTGCTTTTTGTAGCAGTAATAGTGGTTAGTTTTTTCAACCCCATGGCAATGACGGGCTTGTTCTCTCTTGTCACGGCACTGACGGTGTGGGAGTTTACAGGCCTTGTCAACGAGAGGGAAGGCGTTACAATCAACCGTTTCATCTGCACCGTGGCTGGCACCTATTTCTATTATGCCATGTCTGGCTTCTGCAGCAATGTCACTCCAGCAACAGTCTTTGTGCCCTATCTCGTCACCATAGTGTATCTTCTTGTTGCAGAGCTGTATGCCAAGCACGAAGACCCAATAAACAACTGGGCATACACCATGATGTCGCAACTCTACATTGCCCTGCCGTTATCCTTGCTCAATGTTCTCGCCTTCCGTGTCACAACAGACGGCACCACATTCACCTCTGTGTTGCCCCTTTCCATATTTGTTTTCCTTTGGATAAACGATACTGGTGCATACTGTTGCGGCTCTCTCCTTGGCAAGCACAAGCTCTTCCCTCGCATTAGTCCTGCAAAGAGTTGGGAAGGAAGCATTGGAGGTGGAATATTTGTTATTGCCACAGCGGTGTTTATATGGGACCTTATAGAATATCATGGCATCAACGACCTTCATCTCTCTGTTTATGAATGGGTAGGACTTGGTCTAACAGTTGCCGTTTTC
>CALZDK010000188.1 GCA_945637645.1 uncultured Prevotella sp. | reverse complement strand
TTGCAAATGAAAGACCAGAGCCATTTGTGAAAAAGCAATAATTTTTCCACGTCAGATTGACAAGGATCAGCTTTTGGCATGGCTTTTGCACTCGAATAAGAGCAAGGTGGAATAAACCTTAAGGAATAACATAAAATAGCACATTATTCATATAAATATGACGACTCAATTCACACAACAAGTATCGGAAATACTTGCTTTCGGCAAGGAAGAGGCAATGCGCCTAAGCACGCCATTCGTGGGACCCGAACACCTGCTGCTCGGGATTCTTAGGCAGAACGGTCGTGACGTAGCCGACGTGTTCAGGAAACTCAACGTAGATCCCGTTAAGGTAAAGAAGGAAATAGAGGATGCCCTTGTGGATGACGTAAACCCTATAGACACCAACGAAAAGATGGATCTGTCGTTGTCTGCCAACAATATACTTAAGTTGGCGGTGCTTGAGGCACGGCTCCAACATGACAGCACCGCCGACGTGAAGCATGTCCTTCTTGGAATACTTCACGACAAGTCACTGAACAAGGCTCGAAAGGTGCTCGAAAAAAACCACATAGACTACGAAGTGGTGAAGGACGTATTGCTTGGCGACATTAAGCCAACTCAAAACTCAGAAATAAACGACGACGACTTTGAAGACGAGGATATGGAATTTGCTACACACTCCAACGGCAGAAACAGCCGCCAGCAATTGGCAAACGCCACGACGAAACAGAATTCCAAGACACCTATTCTCGACAACTTCGGCATCGACCTTACCGAGGCCGCAACCCGAGGTGCGCTCGACCCCGTTGTGGGCAGGGAGGAAGAAATAAAGCGCGTGACCGAAATACTCGCGCGCCGAAAGAAGAACAATCCTGTGCTCATTGGCGAGCCGGGAGTTGGCAAAACCGCTATTGTGGAAGGTTTGGCACAGATGATTGCCTCGCGTCAGACATCGCCGCTGCTGTACAACAAGCGTGTCGTCAACCTTGACCTTACGGGTATTGTGGCTGGAACAAAATACCGCGGACAGTTTGAGGAACGCATAAAGGCACTTATAAAGGAGATTGAGAAGAACCCTGACGTAATTGTCTATATCGACGAGATACACACTCTCGTGGGAGCAGGGTCAGCACCCGGCAGCATGGATGCCGCAAACATTCTGAAACCTTCGCTGGCAAGGGGCAAGATGCAGTGTATAGGAGCGACAACGCTCGACGAATACAGAAAAAGCATAGAGAAGGACGGAGCTCTTGAGCGCCGATTCCAAAAAGTTATTGTGGAACCCACAACGAAGGACCAGACGTTACAGATTCTTGAGAACATTCGCTCAAGATATGAACAACACCATGGCGTAAACTACTCAGAGGCTGCACTAAAGGCTTGTGTGGAGCTTACTGAGCGTTATGTCACCGACCGTCACTTCCCAGACAAGGCAATAGATGCCCTTGACGAGACTGGCGCACATATTCATGTAACAAGCTATGCCCTTCCACCGGAAATTGTGGAGACGCAGAAACTTATCGACGAACTCAAGGAACTGAAGCAGAAGGCTGTCCACGACCAGAACTACGAGCTTGCCGCTTCCTATAGAGACAGGCAAGTGACTGAGGAGGCAAGACTTGCCGAACTTCAGGAGAACATAAGGTTTGCCGACGAGGACACACGTCAGGACGTCAGTGAGACTGATGTTGCTGATGTTGTGGCACGCATCACAGGTATTCCTGTCCAGAGGATGTGCCAGTCGGAAAACGAAAGGCTACGCAATATGGGAAGCTATCTGAAGGGCGAGGTGGTTGCTCAGGATGCAGCCATAGAGAAAATGGTGAAGGCAATACAGCGCAACAGGGTAGGACTGCGCGACCCTAACCACCCTATCGGAGTGTTTATGTTTCTTGGACCTACAGGAGTCGGAAAAACCTATCTCGCAAAACGCCTTGCAGAATATATGTTCGGCAGCAAGGATGCCATGATACGTATTGACATGAGCGAGTATGGCGAGAGCTTCAACGTCTCACGTCTTGTCGGTGCACCTCCGGGATATGTAGGCTACGAGGAAGGCGGACAGCTTTCTGAAAAGGTACGCCGGCGTCCCTACTCCATCGTTCTGCTCGACGAGATTGAGAAGGCTCACCCCAATGTCTTCAACATGCTTCTGCAAGTGCTTGACGAGGGTAGGCTCACTGATGGTTCCGGCAGACTGATAGACTTCAGGAACACTGTGATAATAATGACCAGCAATGCGGGAACAAGGCAACTTAAGGAATTCCAGCATGGCGTAGGTTTCAATGCAGCAGGAATGGTGAATGGCATTGCCGTTGGCGACAAAGACAAGGAGTATGCCCGCAATATCATACAGAAGGCTCTGAGCAAGCAATTCTCACCTGAGTTCCTCAACCGTCTCGACGAGATAATTACCTTCGACCAACTTGACATGAAGGCGATACGCCAAATCGTTGAGATAGAGATAAAGCCTCTCTTGAAACGTGTGGAGGATATGGGCTACGCCATTGAGGTTACTGAAGCTGCCAAAGACTTCATAGCCAAGAAAGGATATGACATCCAGTTTGGCGCACGTCCGCTGAAGAGAGCTTTGCAGAACTATGTTGAAGACGGACTGTGCGAGCTGATTCTCAGCGACACCCTCACGGCTGGCAACAAGGTGATAATTGACAAGAAGGAAGAAGGAGACAAACTCTCGTTTCTTGTAGAATAACAACAACTCAACTTTTGCAAGAAAAACTCCTTATACATTAAGCACTTCAAAAAAAACAAATAACAATATTGGTGACATGAGAAAACTTACGGCAACGGTACTGGCTTTTTTATGTGCAACGATTTCCATTATGGCAGAGAACAAAGAGGTAACAATAAGAATGGTTGCAACGACTGATGTCCATGGAAGTTTCTTCCCTTACGACTTCATCGAGCGTAAAGCCATCGGAGGCTCCTTGACAAGGGTAAGCACCTACGTCAAGGAGTTGCGTAAGCAGTATGGAAAGAATCTCATACTGCTTGAGAATGGCGACATACTGCAAGGACAACCCACATGCTACTACAGCAACTTTGTAAGGCCTGAGCTTCCCAATGCCGCGGCAATGGCTGTGAACTATATGGAATATGATGCACAGACAATAGGAAACCACGACGTGGAGACTGGCCATGCCGTATATGACAAGTGGATTGGCGAGTTGAAATGTCCTACCATAGGAGCAAATGTCATAGATACGAAAACAGGCAATCCTTACCTTAAACCTTATATAATAATAGAACGTGAAGGTGTGAGGATAGCTGTTCTTGGCATGATAACTCCCGCCATACCTAACTGGCTTTCCGAGTCGCTTTGGAGCGGATTGCGCTTTGAGGAGATGACCTCATGCGCAAAAAAATGGGTAAGGCACATAAAGGAGGAGGAAAATGCTGATGTCATAGTAGGACTGTTCCAC
>CALZDK010000187.1 GCA_945637645.1 uncultured Prevotella sp. | reverse complement strand
CAAAACAAAATATCAGTGGCTCAGTTTCTCCTTCACTGCGGCGGTGTTGTTGCGCGATACGGGGATAGGTTTTTCGGTGCCGAAGATCTGGAGTTGGTATCCGTTGTTGCGAGCGGACATGGCGATAACAAAGTTGAGGTTGACGATGAAGGCACGATGACACTGGACAAAGGAAGGGAGGTTGCCAATGGTTTCCATAATTTGTTTCAGTGTGATGCGCAGGGTCTTGTGACGTGGCTCGTCGTTGTCGAGATAGCAGATGTCTGCATAGTTCGCCATCGACTCAACATAGATGATGTCCTGTGAGGGTATTTCCACCGATGTGTTGCCTGAGTTAGCAGTGATGCTGACAGTTTGCACGGAAGGAGTGGGGGAGTCGTCTTCGGTTTGTGCCTTTTCTGCTTGCTCCTGTTGTTTGCGTTCCTCCCGTTCTGACAGTTCTTGCTGACGTTTTTCAAGCAAGTCGTTTATCGCCTTCACTTCTTCGTAACGATAGCGCAGATGCCAGTTGCGGTTTCGCACATAGGTTCCGATATAAAGGAAAATGCATGTGGCGGAAACATAATAGAGGTATTGGCAGAAGTATTCGAGATGGAACTTTCCGCCGTGCCACCATGGCTCGATGGGATTTTCGCAGAAGAAGAATCCGCCGAAAACTGTCAGCACAAAGGCGAGACAGGGGATATTTACAAGGTAGATGATGACTGAGTTGCGGTGGACGGTGCCCAAAGGAAGGGCAGGGTCCATAGGCTTGTGGAGAATATATGTAGAGAAGGTGCCGGTGGTAATGCTCACCAATGTTGTGATGATGCCCTGGGCGAAGAAGAACAGTGAACGTCCCTCGTGTATGGTCTCTACGTTGAATGGTGCGGTGAGCCACAGCAGAAGGATGACGAATACTCCGGCATACAAGCCTTCGTGTACGACACGGACAACCTTAGGTTCTTTGAGTTGCATTTTCATTTCTTTTTTCGTTTTCGTCTGCAAATTTACACCTTTTATCCCATATTAGCAAGAATTTGGGACAAAAGGTTGGGATATGTGACGAATGGCAGGCGTAATATCCCATACCGTGTGCCGTATATCCCACACTATTGCACAGAAGGAAAAATAACCATAACTTTGCAGCGGATAATTTTTAGAAACAACAGATATGATGACATTGAAATTATGTATTGTGGCTATTGCCTTGATGACAGCAACGGCAAAAGCTGAGGCACAGACAGAGAAGAAAGATTCGGTTGACTACTCGCTCAACCTGAAAGACCTCGTGGTGAAATCAAACGCTCCGAGAACTAAGATGAGGAATGGGGCTATGGTGACACGCATTGTCGGTTCGCCATTGGAGTCGGCAGGTTCGGCAGAGGACATGCTGGCGCGAGTGCCGGGAATGATGCGTATGGGAGGACAGTTGCAGGTGATAGGCAAAGGAGCACCAATTTATTATATAAACGGAAGGAAGGTGCAGGACTTAGAGGAACTGAAGCGACTGAAAAGTTACGACATACGTGAGGTGGAGGTGATAAACAGCCCAGGAGCAGCCTATGACGCATCGGTGAATGCGGTGGTTAGGATAAAGACACGCCGACAGCAGGGCGAAGGACTCAGCGGACGCTTTGACGTAAGGGACGATCAGGCACTGAAGTCGGGCAACAATAACCTCTCGTCGTCGCTCAATCTCAACTATCGCCACAAGGGACTTGACTTCTTTGGGGGAATGACTTTCCAGAACGACTATCTCGACGGCTACCGTTCGCTTCTTGAGCAGACGACATACGGAACGGATGTGACACACACACAGACGGGCTTTACTCAGTCCGACGAGAAGTTCTCGAGAATACACTACAACGCAGGTGTGAACTGGCAGTTGGACGACGACAACTTCGTGGGCGTGAAGCTGGAAAGGGGAAAGTGGCTGAAAAACAACTTAATCTTCACCATGGAGGAAGACATACTGCGCAATGGCGTTAAGGAGGACTACCTGAAGTCGGTGAGCGATTTTGACTACAAGAACCCCAACACGCTGCAAGCCAATGCCTATTACAACGGAAAGATTGGCAAGTGGGGTTTTGACGCCAATGTCGATTACTATTCGCAGTGTGATAAGAACGACGACCACATTAGCGAACAGGCAATGTCCGGTACACGAACAGTGGAGTCGACGACCGAAAACAAGAGCCACCTCTTTGCCGCCCGACTCATTGCCGACCATCCTCTCTGGAACGGTAAACTCTCGATCGGAGGAGAGCTGACAACAGTATGCCGCGACAACAACTACCGCATCAGTGGTGTGGAAAATATCTCTGACAGGCTATCGAAGGTGAGCGAGCAGAACTATGCTGCATTCTTTGAATATGGCATCATGATACCAAAGGCAGGAATGTTGACCCTCGGAATGAGATATGAGCATGTGGCTTTCGACTTTGACGACCTTTCCAACCCGGAACAGTCGGTGAAAAGAAACCACGACGACTTTTTCCCATCGATGTCGTTCGGCACAAGGCTCGGAGCGTTGCAAATGCAGTTAAGCTACGGTGTGAAGACCACACGCCCTATGTACAGCCAGCTGCGAAGCGAGGTATATTATGTAAGCAAATACACCTTGCAGACAGGAAACCCGCTGTTGAAGAATGAGATAAGACATACTCTCGACCTATCGGGACGATGGAAATGGCTCGCCTTTAACGTCAACTACCTGCACATCAAGGATGCTATATACGACTGGACTACTCCATACGACGACAACGGAGTGGTTATGATAGGCATGGTGAACTTTGACAGTCCTATCGACGTGTTGAGTGCTTTCCTTGTTGCCTCGCAAAATGTTGGCGTGTGGACAACAAGCAACACTGTGGGAGTGCAGAAGCAATGGCTCTCGTTCAACCTCGACGACCCTCGTGAGGCATCGGGCAAGCGCAAAGTGTCGTACGACAAACCAATGCTTATCTTCAATAGCGACAACGCCTTCCGCCTGAAAAACGACTGGCAGCTGGAACTCAACTCGGAGTTCTACAGCAAGGCACACTACCGCAACGTCCGCCTGCTTCAGGCATATTGGAATCTCACTGCCGCCGTGCAGAAATCTTTTCTCAAGGACAAGTCGTTAGTGGTGCGTCTCTCCTGCTCCGACATTTTCAACACGGCACGCCATGACGCACTGCTCGACCTCGGCAACTACACACTGCTTCAGGGCGACGTTTTCGGAGGCGAGCGAGGCAACTACAGCTTCCATCGTGTGTCACTGTCGGTTCGCTACGCCTTTAACTCCACAAAGAGCAAGTATAAGGGCAAGGGTGCGGGACAGGACGTGATTAAGAGATTGTAGAGGGATTCTTAATCCTTTCCTTCACTTCGGCAGAATACTGTTTCGACACGAGTACGGTGTCATTTCCATACTGCATGACAAGTGATATGCCACTGTTGCGACTCTAAACCTTTGCCAC
>CALZDK010000186.1 GCA_945637645.1 uncultured Prevotella sp. | reverse complement strand
GGCGGACGCTTCTCAGTGCTCACTCCTGTAGGACTTCTGCCTATAGCTTGCGCCGGTCTCGACATCGCCAAGCTCGTAGAGGGTGCCCAGTCGATGGAGACAGCCTGCGGCAAGGATGTACCTTTCTCTGAGAACATTGCAGCCCAGTATGCCGCAGTGCGCAACGCCCTGTATGCAGAGGCAGGCAAGAAGATTGAGATTATGGTCAACTACCAGCCCAAGCTCCACTTCATGAGCGAGTGGTGGAAGCAGCTCTACGGCGAGAGTGAAGGCAAGGACAACAAGGGTATCTTCCCCGCATCATGCGACTTCACCACCGACCTGCACTCCATGGGACAGTGGATTCAGGAGGGCGAGCGCACCATCTTCGAGACTGTTATCAGCGTGGAGCAGCCAAACCGCAACATGCTCTTCCCAGAGGACGAGGAGAACCTCGACGGACTGAACTTCCTCGCCGGAAAGCGTGTTGACGACGTGAACAAGATGGCTGAGCTTGGCACTCGCCTGGCACATGTGGATGGTGGAGTTCCAAACATACGCATCAGCGTGCCTGAGCTCAACGCCTACTACATTGGTCAGCTCATCTACTTCTTCGAGATTGGATGTGGCATCAGCGGCAACGTGCTCGGTGTGAACCCATTCAACCAGCCAGGTGTTGAGGCATACAAGAAGAACATGTTCGCACTGCTCGACAAACCAGGCTATGAGGCAGAGAGCAAGGCAATCAAGGAGCGACTCGCTTCGGAAAAATAAAACATGTACAAAGTAAAAATTACCCCACGAACATTCCATTTCCAGCATCCAGCAGGCACCTCAAGAGGAATTTATACCGAGAGGAAGTCATGGATGCTGGAAATGACTGACGACGAACTGCCCGGAAGGGTGGGAACAGGAGAGTGTGCGCCACTGCCACAACTCAGTTGCGACGACACTCCGGAATATGAGAAGACCCTGCGTGCCATTTGTGACCGTTTTGAGCACGAGGGAGTGATTAACTATCCAATGATGCGCCCTTATCCGTCAATGCTTTTTGGACTTGAGACTGCCCTGCTGAACCTGCAGCGGGGGAGCGACATCCTTTTCGACAACGCTTTCAGCCGAGGCGAGGTGGGAATGACCATCAACGGACTCGTATGGATGGGAAGTCAAGAGGAGATGCTGAGGCGCATAGAAGAGAAAATCGGTCAGGGCTTCCACTGCATAAAGCTAAAAATAGGTGCAATAGAGTTTGAGAAAGAACTCGACATGGTGAGAGGAATACGCGACCGATTCTCGCGTTCGGAACTTGAACTGAGGGTGGATGCCAACGGGGCCTTCAAGTACGAAGAGGCTCTCTACAAACTCGAACTGCTTGCGCAATATGCCATTCACTCCATAGAGCAGCCTATAAAGGCAAACCAATGGGGCAATATGGCGGAGCTGTGCCGCGAGTCGCCACTGCCCATAGCCCTCGACGAGGAACTCATTGGCATAAACATGCCTGAGATGAAGGCTAACGTGCTCAACATCATTAAACCGGCATACATAGTGCTGAAACCTTCACTCCACGGTGGTATGCACGGTGTGCGTGAGTGGGTGGAGATAGCCAACGAACAAGGCATAGGATCGTGGATAACAAGTGCGCTCGAAAGCAACGTCGGACTCAACGCCATAGCACAACTGGCTGCCGATATATATGGTACCGACAACACCATGGCGCAAGGTCTCGGCACAGGACAACTCTTTACCGACAACATTCCAATGAACTTGGAAATAAGAGGTGAAAAACTGTGGAAAGTTGAAAAATGAGGCTGGATGATTTTCTCACAGAGTGGAATTCCGCGTCGCCACTGATAGAACTAAAGACAAGCGGCTCCACGGGAAAACCAAAGAAAATGGTGGTGGAGAAGAGGCGAATGGAAGCCTCGGCGCGCATCACCTGCCAGTTCCTCGGACTCAAGGAAGGCGACACTGCACTGCTGTGTATGCCACTCGACTACATAGCAGGAAAAATGGTGGTGGTGAGATCCTTGACTTGCGGACTGCGACTCGTCGAGGTGGAACCGTCGGGACACCCTCTGAGAGAACTCGACAGCGCTCCCACTTTCGCTGCCATGGTGCCGTTGCAGGTGTGCAACTCCCTTCAGGACGAGAAAGAGGCACAACTGCTGCGAGACATAAAGCAACTCATCATCGGCGGAGGGGCTATAGATGCCGCGCTTGAGAGCCAGCTAAGGACTTTCCCCAACGCCGTGTGGAGCACTTACGGAATGACGGAGACGCTGTCGCACATAGCGCTCCGACGCATCAACGGCAAGGAAGCATCGTCGTGGTACACACCACTTGAAGGAGTGGAGGTGAATGTAAACACCGACCGTTGTCTTGTGATTTACGCACCAGCAGTATGCAAGGAGAGAATCGTGACCAACGACATTGCAGAACTTCACCCCGACGGGCGGCTCTTCCGCATATTGGGACGTAAGGACAATGTGATATGCAGCGGAGGACTGAAAATACAGATTGAGGAGGTGGAGCAAAGGCTAAGACCACATCTCGACTGTCCTTTCATGGTAACAAAACACCCCGACCAACGACTTGGCGAGGCAGTGACACTGCTCTTTGAGGGCAATGACGACAAGATAGGAAAAATATCGGGGATTTGCCGGGAAACACTTCCACACCACTGGATTCCACGTTACATCTTCGCCATAGACCATCTCCCATTGACAGGTAACGGAAAGCCTGCAAGGGCGGAGGCAGAGAAAATGGCACTAAAACAGAATATGGAAAAAAAAGAACTGAAACAAGAAACATTGAGGCTGCCCGCAGAATGGGAAACGCAGAAGGCGGTGCAACTGACATGGCCGCACGCCGACACCGACTGGGCACCAACGCTTGAAGACATAACACAGACCTATATCGACATGGCTGCCGAGATAGCCAAGCGCGAGAGACTCATCGTGGTCACTCCTCATCCACTCGACACGCGAAAGACAATAGAGGAGGGATTCCGCCAAAGGAACATCGGCGAAAAAGCCATGGAAAACGTGAGAATAGTGGACATCGACACCAACGACACTTGGGCTCGCGACCACGGTTTCATAACTCTCGTTGGAGATGGACAGACTGCCCTGCTCGACTTTCGTTTCAACGGATGGGGAGGGAAGTTCGAGGCGGAGAAAGACAACGCCATCAACCGACAGCTCCACAGCAAGGGAGTGATACGTGGCACTTACGTTGACTACAACGACTTTGTGCTCGAAGGCGGATCAATAGAGAGCGACGGAGAGGGAACGGTGTTCACCACTTCTGGTTGCCTGCTTGCTCCGGGACGCAACCAGCCTCTTACTCAGGACGAGATAGAGGAGACACTGAAACAGCGCCTTAACGCAAGGCGGATAGTGTGGATTGACTACGGCAACCTCATTGGCGACGACACCGACGGACACATTGACACGCTTGTGAGGGTGGCCCCTGCAGACACGTTGCTCTATGTGGGATGCGACGACG
>CALZDK010000185.1 GCA_945637645.1 uncultured Prevotella sp. | reverse complement strand
AGCCCATCCAACCGAAGATGTCGATATTGTCCCATCCCTCCTTGTTGTCGTTGCGAGGAGGATAATAGTTGATGCGCACCTTGTGGTAGTACTGAGTGTCCTCGTCGTTGCCGTGTCCGTAGAGGTCGGGCTGAACGTCGGGTTTGAGGATGGTCTCGAGTGTAGAGAGCTTGCTGACCTCCTTTGTGTGGAAGTTAGCTGGCTCGTCGAGCACGAGTCCGTCGCGGTTGCCGAGGATGTTTGTTGAGAACCATCCTGAGAGTCCGAGGCATCGTGTGCCGATGATTGGCGAGAAACCGCTCTTGACGAGGGTCTGTCCGGTCTTGAAGTCCTTGCCAGCGATAGGCATCTTGGTCTTCTCGGCGAGTTCCCACATGGCTGGGATGTCAACCGTTGTGTTAGGTGCGCCCATGATGAATGGAGCGCCTTCGGTGAGTGCGGCGTAGGCGTAGCACATTGAAGGTGCCACGTGCTCGCGGTCGTCAGCCTTCATGGCAGCCTCGAGGTCGGCGAGGTGGTAGTGAACCTTCTCGTCAACAGGCACGTAGATTTCGGTACTTGCAGCCCAGAGCACAACGATGCGTGAGCAGTTGTTAGCAGCCTTGAAGTCGCGGATGTCCTGGCGCAGGGCTTCCACCATTTCCCATCGTGTCTTGCAGTCCTTCACGTTGTCGCCGTCGAGACGCTTTGCGTAGTTCTTGTCGAAGGCAGCCTTCATTGGCTTGATAGCCTCCAGCTCGTCCTTCACTGGGTTGATGTCCTTCTCCTTGAGCACCTCGGCATACATTGCAGCCTGGTAGGCGTTCTGTGGGTAAACGTCCCACGACCCGAAGACGATGTCGTCGAGTTTTGCCATTGGCACGATGTCGCTGTAGTGGAGATATTTCTTGTCGGCTCCACGGCCAATACGGATTTTGTCGTACTGAGTCATTGAACCCACAGGCTTTGCAAGTCCACGGCGAGCCATGAACACACCTGTCATGAATGTTGTTGCCACTGCACCGCAGCCTACAACCATAATTCCTAATTTGCCATCTGCTGGCTTAACATTAGATTGCTTCATTACGTATATTTTTTTTAATGTCTTATGATTATTATCTTGTTTTTTGGGGTATGTCGATTTTTTTTTATGTTCATCGGGATTACTCCAACTCGGTGAGCGAGGTGATGACTGCGTCGGCATGGGTGGCGTCGGGCAGACCGTCGTTCCATCCCTCGCCGATGTACCACACGGTGCGGCATCCTGCTGCCTTGGCGGGCTCGATGTCCTTGTCGTAGCTGTCTCCGATGACGACCGTCTCAGATGGTTTTATCCCGAGGGCTTCGACTCCTAGGGAGAAGATGCGTGGGTCGGGTTTTCTCACTCCTACTACAGCTGACTCGATGACGCTGGTGAAGAGTGTGTCGAGCTGCATCTCACGGAGCACGGTGGCGACATTGCCGTAGAAGTTGCTGACGAGCACCATGGGCATCTTCTGAGCCAGTTTTGTGAGCACCTGGCGGCTGCGGCGGGTGTGGCTGAGTGTGAGTGCGTAGAGGTCGTCAACCACGGGTCTGAGCCATTGCGATGCGTTGAAGCCGTCGATGCGTTCCTCTATATATTTGAGTTCTATTTCCACCTTTGTCTCGAGTGTGCGGAGGAAGGTGAATTCGGGCTTGATTATCGGATTTTTGCCGAGGGTGCGCTCGGCGTGGACGTAAGCCTCGCGGAAGAGCTCTTCGCTGACGGGCACTTGCTGCCGCTGATAAGCGTGCCAGAGCTGCTTTCCCCAGTGAGTGCCTCCGGTGTCGAGTGTGCCACCATAATCAAATATGATTGCGCGCACGCCCGCGTGAGAGCCAAGTGGCAGCAATGGGCGTTTGCCTTTCTGCCTGATGCGTCCTGCCACGGCGAGAGCCATTGCCCTTGCGGCCTCTTCGCGGCATCGTGAGTAGCTTGGCCAGTCGTTGAAGTCGATGATGGTGGCGGTGCCGTCAGGGGCGATGATGGCGTCGCCTCCGTAGAAGTCGAGCCCTATGTGCCTTGCGGCGGCGTCGATACTGCGCTGTAGGCTTTCGGCGTCGAAGCTGTAGTGCTGCGGCAGGCCGTTTATCTCTTCCTGCGCGAATTTAAACTGGCGGTCGTCGCCAGGATAGAAGGTGCGGAAGAAGTCGGTGCCAGCCACTCCGTAGAACTTGACGAGGTCGCCCTCGACGTGTGGTGTGACGTAGATGTCGTCTATGCCCCTTGCTTTCATCTGCGCCACGATGGTGGTAAGCTGGTCTCCGTCGGCGGCGTAGCAGACGTCGGCGGCTTGCTCTGAGTATCCGCGGTTTTTCTTTACCCAATAGCCGGAGGGAGCTTGGGGCGCGGACGCGCTGTTGGAGGGAGTTTTGGGCGCGGACTCGCTTGCGGCGGGAGCGGCGGCGGGAGCGGGAGCGGCGGCGGGAGTGTTGAGTCCTGCGTTGGCGAGGGTTTGCATCAACAGTCGTCGGTTTTTGCATAGGACGACGGCATGTGGGTCGTTCATGACGATGGCTCCTCGCCTTGTGGCATGGTCGAGGAGGTCGAGAGCCTGGTCGGTCCTTGCCATAGAGATATAGACACGACGATTGTCGTTAGCTCCGAGACTTATTTCGTCAGTGGAGTCAACGTCGTAACCATAGTGCTTCAGTTCTTTACACAAGCTGTGGAGAATGGCCGCGTCCTTGTCGATGGAGTTTGGTGAGTATCTCTCAGCTCGGCTTATAGCGAGTATCATATTTCTGTATTATACTACTTTTCTTTTTTTAGTGGCACAAAGGTAGGAAATATATTTGAAACAGAAAAACTTTTTAACCAATTTTATTTTTCAATAAGCATATTAACATTATATATATGCTTTTTTATACTATTGCAGGGCAAAAAGTAGCACTAAATGGTTTATATAACACCGACAACAATATGGGCGAACCAATGTGTCCGCCCATACTGTTGTCGGGTCTCGTTATGCTTTCCGAGGGGTTGGCAATGAATCAAGGAAAAGGAAAATGTAATTAGAACCACCACCATTCACTTCGTCGAGCATTTCCTCCTCGAGAGCCTTCTTTTTCTTTTCTTCTTTCTTTTCCATAATAGTAGATGTTTTTATTTCGTGTTGTTAAGTGGATTATTCCTCACCCAAAAACCTTCATTAGGCGGCAACTTGGACTTGCCACCGTTAACCTCTTCGAGCTGCTGCTCTTGCTCAATTTTTTTCTTTTCTTCTTCCATAATTGTAATCGTTTAAATCAATGTTTTTTTTGTCCAAATATACTCGTTGTGGACACATAGCCATGGTCACGTGAGTATATTGTTGGACCTTTGCCACCGTTAGCCTCTTCGAGCTGCTGCTCTTGCTCAATTTTTTTCTTTTCTTCTTCCATAATTGTAAAGTTTTAAATTGTTTATAAATGTTTATTTGTTGTTTTGATGCTGCAAAATTACGATTTTTATTCGAAAGCGAAGAGCCAAAACGGGAAAAATGTCGGTCAAAACGGGAAAAAAGCCCATTTTCCCCATTTTGACCGTTCAAACCAAATTCAAACCAAAA
>CALZDK010000184.1 GCA_945637645.1 uncultured Prevotella sp. | reverse complement strand
GCAGAGCCCAGCATACTGCTCTGTTGAGATGATTCGTGCCGTCATGGGCGGTGAGTCTTTCGCATGGCCAGCAGGTACATACGTTAAGAACGAGAAGTACCAGAACATCATGATGGCTATGGACACTACACTCGACACTAACGGTTGCACATACAAGATGCCAGAGGGCACTCCAGAGGAGATGGCAGCTCTCGACGCAAGCTATGAGCATCTTTGCAAGATGCGTGACGAACTCGTTACTTTGAACATCGTACCAGAGGTGTCGAAGTGGAATGAGATTAATCCGAATCTTTAATTGAACGCACATCATAAGCAAATTGAATTTTGTCATAACACATTTCCAAAGAAGAGGGGCTGGTCGTGAGACCCGTTCCTCTTTGTTTCGTTTTTAGGCTATTTGCTTTGCAAAACGTCATCGGTTGGCGTGTAAATGCCTAAATTTTGCAAGGTAATCGTAGTGTATGTTGTTTTTTTTGTCAAATTTGTGTTTTTTTCCTGAAAATATTTTGTTATTTCAATAAAGCTTTCTATATTTGCACCCGAAAAAACAAAAAAAGCATAATTATTCGCATTATAAACAGAAGGAGGCGCTGTTTGCCGCATCCTTGTCAAAACAAAAACGCTATGGCAGAAAAATTGGAAGTAAAGGAGCTTGACCAAGTGGTTGTACGCTTCTCTGGTGACTCCGGCGACGGAATGCAGTTGGCCGGAAACATTTTTTCTACGGTATCAGCTACCGTAGGCAATGGCATATCTACATTTCCTGACTATCCAGCCGACATTCGTGCCCCGCAAGGTTCGCTGACGGGAGTGTCAGGATTTCAGGTTCACATTGGTGCCGGACGTGTATATACGCCTGGTGACAAGTGCGACGTCTTGGTGGCAATGAATGCGGCAGCCTTGAAAACACAGTATAAATATGCCAAGCCACAGGCTACGATAATCATCGACACCGACAGCTTTGGCCCAAAGGATTTGGAGAAGGCTAAGTTCCAGACCGAGGACTATCTTGGTGAGATGGGCATCGATCCCGACCGCGTGGTGCAGTGCCCGCTGACTCAGATGGTAAAAGACTGTCTTGCCGACAGTGGAATGGACAACAAGGCAATACTGAAGTGCCGCAACATGTTTGCGTTGGGAATAGTGTGCTGGCTTTTCAACCGCGACCTCAACCTCGTTGCAAACTTCCTTCGTGAGAAGTTCGCCAAGAAGCCGCAGATAGCAGAGAACAATATCAAGGTTGTTCAGGCTGGCTTTGACTATGGTCACAACACCCATGCCAGCGTGCCTGCCACATACCGCATAGAATCTACATCAAAGGTTAAGGGACGCTATATGGACATCACGGGAAACAAGGCCACAGCCTATGGCTTGATAGCTGCAGCAGAGAAGGCAGGCTTGCGACTGTTCCTTGGTTCTTACCCTATCACACCTGCCACCGATATACTCCACGAGTTGTCGAAGCACAAATCGTGCGGCGTAATCACCGTTCAGTGCGAGGACGAGATTTCAGGTTGCGCAAGTGCCGTTGGCGCATCTTTCGCGGGTGCCCTTGCCGCCACTTCGACCTCTGGCCCCGGCATCTGTCTCAAGTCCGAGGCTATTAACCTTGCCGTTATCGACGAGTTACCTCTCGTAATCATCGACGTTCAGCGTGGTGGTCCTTCAACGGGTCTTCCAACCAAGAGTGAGCAGACAGACTTGCTTCAGGCTCTTTACGGAAGAAACGGTGAGAGCCCGATGCCTGTAATCGCTGCCACCAGTCCTACCGACTGTTTCGATGCCGCCTACCAAGCTGCGAAGATTGCCCTTGAGCATCTCACGCCTGTAATGTTGCTCACCGACGCTTTCATTGCCAACGGTTCTGCGGCATGGAAACTTCCGGATATCGCCAACCTCGATGCCATCAATCCTCATTATGTCACTCCGGAGCAGAAGGGCAATTACACTCCATACGAGCGTGATCCGGAGAGTCTTGTGCGCTATTGGGCAATTCCTGGTCAGGAGGGCTACACACACATCCTTGGAGGACTGGAGAAAGACGGCAAGACAGGCGCTATCTCCACAGAACCGGAGAACCACAACATCATGTGTGGTTTGCGTGCCGACAAAGTGGCTCGCATTCCTGTTCCTGATGTTGAGGTGGAGGGTGACAAGGACGATGCCGAACTTCTCATAGTTGGCTTTGGCAGTACCTACGGACATCTCTATTCCGCCATGGAAGAGTTGCAGAAGCAAGGCAATAAGGTAGCACTCGCTCAGTTCAAGTATGTCAACCCGCTGCCGAAGAACACCGCAGAGGTGCTTACTAAATATAAGAAGGTGGTAGTGGCAGAGCAAAACCTCGGACAGTTCGCGGCTTATCTGCGTGCCAAGGTGGACAATTTCACACCATACCAGTTCAACGAAGTCAAGGGACAGCCATTTGTGGTTTCTGAACTTGTAACCTCGTTCAAGGAGATACTCGAGAAATAATCACTTTAAAAAAAAGAAAGATGGAATTTACAGCACAAGATTATAAGAAAGGACAGCCACGTTGGTGTCCTGGTTGTGGCGACCACTTTTTCCTTGCGTCACTCCACAAGGCAATGGCAGAGTGCGGTGTGGCACCGTATGAAACAGCTGTCATTTCAGGTATCGGATGTTCGAGCCGCTTGCCCTACTATGTGAATACCTACGCCATGCAGACCATCCACGGTCGTGCCGCTGCCATCTCCACAGGAGCAAAGGTAGCCAATCCAAACCTTACTGTTTGGCAGATTAGTGGTGATGGCGACGGACTTGCCATTGGTGGAAACCACTTCATCCATGCCATGCGCAGAAACATCGACCTCAATATGATACTGCTCAACAACCGCATCTACGGTCTCACCAAGGGACAGTATTCGCCCACAAGTCCCCGCGGTTTCGTCAGCAAGTCGAGTCCTTACGGCACTGTTGAGGACCCATTCCGTCCGGCAGAGCTTTGTTTTGGTGCCCGTGGACATTTCTTTGCCCGTTCAGTTGCCACCGACGCTCCTGAGACGATAGAGATTCTTAAGGCAGCCTACAAGCACAAGGGAGCTTCGGTTTGTGAGATACTGCAGAACTGTGTCATATTCAACAATGGATGCTACGACTCTATTTACAACAAGGACGGCCGTAAGAAGAATGCCATCTATGTGCGTCACGGTCAGCCTCTTGTCTTTGGCGAGAACAACGAGTATGGCCTTGTTCAGGAAGGCTTCGGCTTGAAGGTGGTCAAGATTGGTGAGAATGGCATCACGGAGAAGGACATTCTCGTACACGATGCCCATTGCGAGGACAACACCCTGCAGCTCAAGCTCGCCATGATGGACAACGAGCATGGCTTCCCTGTAGCTCTTGGCGTTATCCGCGATGTTGAGGCTCCAACCTACGACGAGGCTGTTCATCAGCAGATAGAGGAAGTGAAGGCTCAGAAGAAGTACCATAACTTTATGGAACTCCTTGAGACCAACGATACTTGGGAAGTGAAGTAGTTTTTTGCCGTATGGCAAAAAACTACGATTAAAGAATTAAAGTCGCTTCGCTATTAAAGAATTAAAGTTCATCGCACCGGAA
>CALZDK010000183.1 GCA_945637645.1 uncultured Prevotella sp. | reverse complement strand
CTCTAAGAAGTTAAGGAAGTTAAAGAAGTTAAGGAAGTTAAAGACAATAGTCTTTCCGCTTCAGTTCGGGAGTTTTCTTGGCCAAAACATACGTCTTTAACGTCTTTAACTTCCCTTACTTCCGAAAGTTGAGCAATGTTATATGTTCACTTTTATGAGCTTCAGGTCGGTGTCGCTGCTGCTGTTGCCAACCATCAGGTGGTATTCGCCGCCAACCACGCGCATGGTGTTTGTTGTGTTGTCCCACGTCTCGAAACTCTCACGCGGCATATCAATCTCCACTTGCTTTGTCTCGCCTGCCTTTATGCTGACGCGCTTGAAACCGCGGAGCGTCTTCAGAGGTCCCTCGGTGTCGCCGGCATGCCTGAGATATACCTGCACAATCTCGTCGCCGTCTCGCTTTCCCTTGTTGGTCACGCTGACGAGGACCTTGCCGTCTTTGTATTCCGGTGTGCCGAAGGCGAAAGTGGTGTAGCTCAGTCCGAAGCCGAACTGCCACAGCGGTTTGCCAGTGAAATATCGGTAGGTGCGGTTTCGCATGGTGTAGTCGAGAAAGTCGGGTAGGTCGTCAACAGTCCTGTAGAACGTTACGGGCAGTTTTCCAGAGGGGTTGTAGTCGCCGAAGATCACGTCAGCCACGGCGTCGCCGCCTCTTTCTCCCGGATACCAAGCCTGGAGTATGGCATCGCAAGCCTCTGCCTCAGGCACCAGTGCGATGGCTGAGCCGGAGCAGTTTACGAACACCAGTCTCTTGCCCGCCTGGCGTATTGCGCCGACGAGGTCGCGCTGGCATTGCGGTAGTTGTATGTCGGTGCGGTCGCCACCTTTGAATCCGTAGGCGTCCACCTTCATTTCCTCTCCCTCAAGTCGTGGCGATATGCCGCCGGCGAATATCACGCAGTCGGCGTCGGCTATCTCCTGGAGTATCTCGGGGGTGGTTTTCCGCTTGTTTGTGAACACGTCGAACTTCATGTGTGCCATGCCGAAGATTTGCACATAATCAATCTGTATGTCGTATTTTTCTCCGGGCTTCACGTTGTAAGCTTTAGTCCATTTCTGTACGCCATGAGCCTGTCCGAACCTGTTTCTCAGCGTGTCTCCGTTTATGATGATGCGATAGCCGTCGTCCGCCTCCAGTTCGAAGGTCACTGTTTCCGCCTTTTCAGGTCGGAACACTCCCTTGTAGCATGCCGAGAAGTTGTCGAGCTCCACTCCTGGCGCAAAGGCGGTGTTGCCGCCGTTGTTGAGGTTTATGGGGCTTGTATATGTGGCTTTGGCATTTGCCTTGCCGTCCATTTTTGTATTGTTCCAGTATGTGGCTTCCATTCCGCTTTTGCCCTGCGGTGTGGTGAGAGCCGTGAATCGGCTTTCCCTCACGGTGTTGTCCACATGTCCGCAACCGTCAACGTAAGTCACTGTCCCCAAGCCTTTCAGCTTGTTTTCTATTCCCTCCAAGATGGTGACCGTGTGGAGCGGATAGCCGCTGTAGTTGCCCCATTGCATCACGCTATCCTTTGCGTTGGGTCCCATCACCACAACCTTCATGCCCTTCTTCCTCAGCGGCAGCAAGTTGTCGCGGTTTTGGAGCAACACCATGCTTTTCTGCGCCATTTCGTATGCGAGTTGGTTGTGTTGTTTCGAGCAAAGCCTGTCTTCCGGTATCGATGTCCACTCCACGGTATTGTCGTCGTCGAAGTCGCCGAGCCTTATTCTTGCCGTGAGCAGTCTCATGAGCGATTCGTCAATCTTTTCCATTGTCAACTCTCCGTTGGCTATTGCCTGGGGAATATTCTTATACACCGAGCCGCACTCCAGGTCGGTTCCAGACATTATTGCCTTGCCAGTGGCTATCACGGGCGTTTCCGACACTGCGTGGCAGTCCTTTTGGTAGAAGTCTCTTATAGCTCCGCAGTCGCTCACCACGAGTCCCTTGAATCCCCATTCGTCGCGGAGTATTCGTTGCAGGTATCTGGTGTTGCCGCAGCATGGGTCGCCGTCTATTCGCTGGTAGGCGCACATCACCTCAGCCACATCGCCCTCTTGAACGAGTGTCTTGAAAGCGGGCAGGTAGGTTTCCCAGAGGTCGCGTTCAGGCAGGTTCTCAATGTTGAACGTGTGGCGGTTCCATTCCGGTCCGGAGTGTACGGCGTAGTGTTTTGCGCAGGCGAGGAGCTTTTTGTGTTTCGTGTTGCGCGGACCTTGCAGTCCGTTCACCACTGCCAGTCCCATGCGCGAGGTGAGGTAGGGGTCTTCGCCGTAGGTTTCCTGTCCGCGTCCCCATCGCGGGTCGCGGAAGATGTTTATGTTAGGTGTCCAGAACGAGAGGCACTGGTATCGGTTCATCTCGTTTTTCCGTTTAGCCTGTGTGTTTTTGATGCGTGCCTCGTCGCTCACCGCGTCGAAGCACCTGTAGAGCAGCACGTCGTCCCACGATGCCGCCATTCCCATTGTTATGGGGAACACCGTTGTAAATCCATTTCGTCCCACGCCGTGCAATGCCTCGTTCCACCATTGGAAGCAAGGAATCTTGAGCCTCTCGATGGCTTCCGACTGGTCCATCATCAGCTTTGCCTTTTCTTCCACGGTGAGTCTGCCGATGAGGTCTGCCGCACGCTGTTCGGGCGAGAGATTCGGGTTTTGGTATGGTAAAACAGATTGTGCGGTGGCTGTCAGTGCCACCGATAAGAGAATTGTGGTCAATGTGTTTTTTTTCATTCTTCGTAATTTGTTTTTGATGTTAATTATAGGTTGCGATGTAGGTGTATTATACAATATCTGCAAAGTTACGGCATAAAACGTCAATAACCAAAAAAATACTGTTAAAATCACTAAAACGTACATTATCTATGTTTATTGTCCAAATTTGTGGCTTCCCGACTTTGCTACATGCGAAAAAAATAGTATTTTTGCAGTTGAATTGCAACGAAGCAGACATTTTGCATTGCGTCGAACGTATATCAAGCATACAAACCAAATTAAACAATAACAACGATGAACAAAAAAAGATTTATTACCCTACTGAGCCTCTTTTCGGTTGCCCTTATGGTCTTGGCACAAGGCAGTGACAAACTGGTCAGTAACCAGATTCTAATGCAAAAGGTTATTGACGAAGGAGGAAACGGCATGTTCAAGGCCGAAAAGGCAAAGAACTTCAAGCAAAGGCCAGGCAAAATCATGTCGCAGACGATGCCGTGCCAGATGCTTAAGGGCATCAGCGAACGCGACTACTCCATCTATCTGCCAGGCAGCTACGACACTGACACGCTGCGACGCTACCCGGTGCTCTATCTGATGCACGGTGGAGGCGGGGCGCACACCGACTTCGAGCGCCATAACCGGATTTCGCACATGACCGACAGCCTTATAGACTGTGGGGCTATTGACGACATGATAATCGTGATGCCAGAAGGCAACAAGCAGAACATGATGTATTTCAACACCGTGGAGGGAAAGGCGGGGGCACCCGACTGGCAGTATGAGGACTACTTCTTCAAGGAGCTGATTCCCTTCATCGAGAAGACCTACAGGACGCGCACCGACAAGGGAGGCCGCGCCATTGCTGGTTTTTCCATGGGCGGCGGCGCTGCCACGGTGTATGGTGTCCATCA
>CALZDK010000182.1 GCA_945637645.1 uncultured Prevotella sp. | reverse complement strand
ACCACGATGAAGTCATACTCCTGGGTGTTGATGGCACCAACAAGCTTGTCCTTAACCTCGTATGCCGACATCTCTGGCTTGAGGTCGTAGGTAGCCACCTTTGGAGAAGGAACGAGAATGCGGTCCTCGCCATCGAACGGAGCCTCGCGACCACCATTGAAGAAGAATGTGACGTGAGCATACTTCTCTGTCTCCGCTGTGTGGAGCTGCTTCTTGCCCTGTGCGCTGAGATACTCGCCGAGAGTGTTGCCGACATTCTCTTTCGGGAAGAGGATGTGTACGCCCTGGAAAGATGCGTCGTATGGAGTCATGCAATAGTACTGCAGACCTGGTATTGTCTTCATGCCTTCCTCTGGCATGTCCTGCTGAGTGAGCACCTGAGTGAGCTCCTTGGCGCGGTCGTTGCGGAAGTTGATGAAGATAACCACGTCGCCCTCCTGGATGGTTCCGTCAATCTTGGCATTGTTGATAGGCTTGATGAACTCGTCGGTAACGCCTTCCTCGTAGCTTTCCTCCATAGCCTTCACCATGCACTCAGCCTGTTTTCCCTTGCCCTCTACGAGCAGGTCGTAAGCCTCTTTCACACGGTTCCAACGCTTGTCGCGGTCCATGGCATAGAAACGTCCGACGATGGAAGCGATGTGAGCATCGTTCTTCTCACACACCTCGGAGAGCTGCTTGATAAAACCGATGCCGCTCTTAGGGTCGGTGTCGCGTCCGTCCATGAAACAGTGTACGAAAGTCTGGGTCAAACCATACTCCTTGCCTATCTCCACGAGTTTGAACAGGTGGTCGAGTGATGAGTGAACACCACCGTCAGATGTAAGTCCCATGAGGTGAAGGCGCTTGCCTGTTTCCTTGGCGTAGCCGTATGCAGCCTTTATTTCTGGATTCTCCAGAATAGAGCCGTCCTTGCAAGCGCGGTTGATTTTCACCAGGTCTTGGTAAACCACTCGTCCTGCTCCAATGTTGAGGTGTCCCACTTCGGAGTTACCCATCTGTCCGTCGGGCAGACCAACGTTTTCTCCCGAAGCCTGGAGTTCAGAATGTGCGCTGACAGCTGTAAGATAGTCGAGATAAGGAGTTGGCGTGTTATAGATTACGTCACCCTTTCCATGTTTTCCGATTCCCCATCCGTCGAGAATCATGAGTAATGCTTTCTTTGCCATAATTTGCCTATATATTAAATAATGTGTATATTGCGAGTGCAAAGTTACATCAAAAAAGGAGAATATCCAAAGAAAAAAAATACATTTTAATAAAAAAAAGCAGATGAAATATGAAGTATTCCAAATATTTTGTTTACTTTTGCAAATTGTAAAGTGGAGTTGGCAAAACAACCCTCACCAAGAAGATGAAACAAATTTCAAAACTACAATTAACTTAATATGGATTTAGTACAAAAAATCATCGAACGCGCTAAAAGCAACAAGCAGCGCATTGTACTCCCCGAAGCCACCGAGGAGCGCACTTTAAGGGCAGCCGACCGAGTGCTGGCTGACGGTGTGGCGGACCTTATCCTCATTGGCAATCCAGACGAGGTTCACTCTCTGGCAAAGCAGTGGGGCTTGACAAACATCGACAAGGCCACACTCATCGACCCTGAGAACAACCCCAAGTCGGAGGAATATGCAGCCCTGTTGGCTGAACTCCGCAAGAAGAAGGGTATGACCATTGAGAAAGCTCGTGAACTGGTGAAGAATCCACTCTACCTTGGCTGTATGATAATCAAGACGGAAGGTGCCGACGGACAAATCAGCGGTGCGTTGAGCACAACTGGCGACACCCTGCGTCCAGCCTTGCAAATCATTAAATGTGCTCCTGGCATCAGCTGTGTCAGCGGAGCGATGCTTCTCATCACCGACAAGCCTCAGTATGGCGAGGATGGCGTAATAGTCATGGGCGACGTTGCAGTTACTCCAATGCCTGATGCAGGCCAGCTTGCACAGATTGCCGTTTGCACTGCACAGACAGCGAAGAGTGTGGCAGGATTTGAGGAGCCACGCGTGGCAATGCTCAGCTTCTCCACAAAGGGCAGTGCCAGCCACGAGGTTGTTGACAAGGTTGTTGAGGCTACCCGCCTTGCCAAGGAGCTTGACCCGACGCTTCAGGTTGACGGTGAGTTGCAGGCAGATGCCTCTCTTGTTCCTTCCGTAGGTGAGAAGAAGGCTCCGGGCAGCAAGATTGCCGGTCATGCCAATGTCCTCGTTGTTCCATGTCTCGAAGTGGGCAACATCGCCTACAAGCTCGTGGAGCGTCTTGGTGGCGCCACCGCCCTTGGTCCAATCCTTCAGGGCATCGCCCGTCCGGTTAACGACCTCAGCCGCGGCTGCTCTGTTGACGACATCTACAAGATGGTTGCCATCACCGCTTGCCAGGCAATGGATGCGAAGAAGTGAGGTAAATTATTCAGGAGTTAAGGAGTTAACTCCTATAACTCCTTAACTCCTATATAATCAGTATAAGTAATGAAGATTTTAGTATTAAACTGTGGTAGCTCATCTATTAAGTATGCGCTCTACAACATGGACACCAAGGAAGTGATGACTTCTGGTGGTGCAGAGAGAGTTGGTTTGGACGGAGCTTTCGTCAAAGTGAAATTGGCTAACGGAGAGAAGAAGCAGATTATGCACGACATTCCCGAACATACAGAGGGAGTGAAGTTCATCTTCTCACTGCTTACCGACCCAGAAATCGGTGTTATCAAAGACCTGAACGAGATAGACGCCGTGGGTCACCGTATGGTGCATGGCGGAGAGAAGTTCAACAAGAGTGTGCTGCTCACCGACGAGGTGCTCAAGGTGTTTGAGGAGTGCAGCGACCTCGCTCCACTTCACAACCCCGCAAACCTCAAGGGCGTGAATGCCGTATCGGAACTGATGCCAGGTCTTCCACAGGTTGGTGTGTTCGACACAGCCTTCCACCAGACTATGCCAGACTATGCCTATATGTATGCCATACCTTACGAACTGTATGAGAAATATGGCATACGTCGCTATGGATTCCACGGCACCAGCCATCGCTATGTGGCTCAGCGCGTGTGCGACTTCCTCGGCGTTGACCCTGCAGAGAAGAAGATCATCACCTGCCACATCGGTAACGGTGCTTCTATAGCTGCCGTTGACGGCGGTAAGTGTGTTGACACCTCAATGGGTCTTACTCCACTGGAAGGTGTGATGATGGGAACACGTTCGGGTGACATCGACGGCGGCGCAGTGTCGTTCATCCAGAAGAAACTCGGATTGGACGCCGACGGCATCTCCGACCTGCTGAACAAGAAGAGCGGTGTGCTCGGTGTTACAGAGCTTTCGTCAGACATGCGTGAGGTGGATGCTGCCTGCGAAAAGGGTGACGAAAAGGCTATCCTGGCAATGAAGATGTACAACTACCGTATAAAGAAATATATCGGTGCATACGCAGCCGCCATGGGTGGTGTTGACATCATCGTGTTCACTGCCGGTGTTGGCGAGAACCAGTGGAGCACCCGCGAGGAGGCTTGCGAAGGTCTTGAGTTCATTGGCGTGAAGATAGACAAGGAACTGAACAAGGGACTTCGTGGCGTTGAGAAGGTCATCTCTACTGCCGACTCTAAGGTGACTGTCTGCATCATTCCTACCGACGAGGAACTCATGATTGCAACAGATACGATGAA
>CALZDK010000181.1 GCA_945637645.1 uncultured Prevotella sp. | reverse complement strand
CTGGTTTCGTAGTATTCATCGGTGCAACCATCATCGGTTTCTGGTACTGGTGTACCGACCAGCACATCGTACAGCGTGTACTCGGTCAGGTGCCTGGCGAGAGCAATGAGGAGGTGATGAAGCGCGCCCGCCGCGGTACCATCGCTGCCGGTTTCTTCAAGGTTCTCCCTTGCTTCATGTTCCTTATCCCTGGTATGATTGCCGCAGCATTGGCTGAGCAGGGAACAATCGAGATGCAGGAGACCGACGCTGCATTCGCCATCATGGTGAAGAACGTGCTTCCTGCCGGTATCAAGGGTATCGTGACCATCGGATTCATCTGCGCCCTCGTCGCTTCGCTTGCTGCTTTCTTCAACAGCTGTGCCACACTCTTCACCGAGGACTTCTACAAGCCACTCAAGAAGGGTATGAGCGAGGAGCATTATGTATTCGTAGGCCGTATGGCTACCGTGGTAGTCGTTATCCTCGGTTTCGCATGGTTGCCTATCATGATGAAGATGGACACCCTCTACAACTATCTCCAGGGAATCCAGTCGCTCTTGGCTCCGGCAATGGTGGCAGTGTTTGCAATGGGTATCTTCTCCAAGAAGATTACTCCTAAGGCAGGTGAATACACCATGATCGTCGGTTTCCTTATCGGTATGCTCCGCCTTGTTACCAATGTTATCACCGACACAGGCAAGGCTGCTATGGACGGTGCGTTCTGGGATGCCACAGCATGGTTCTGGCAGACCAACTGGCTCGTGTTTGAGTGCTGGCTGCTTGTGTTCCTCATCCTCTTCATGATTGTTGTGAGCTGCTTCACTCCTGCTCCAAGCAAGGCACAGGTGGAGGCCATCACCTTCACAGCCGACTTCAAGAAGTCTATCCGCGAGAGCTGGGGCTTGTTCGATATCGTAGGTACACTCGTCGTTATCGGACTCTGTGCAGCCTTCTACGCATACTTCTGGTAATAATCGTAAATAATAAACTATAAAGAACAATAAGGTCGCCAGACTTGCGAGAGCAGGCATAGGCAGACATGCTCTGGCGACCTTTTACCTGTAAAGAAACCCAATTGAATATTTAGATGACACAATTTTATCAGGAATATCCGAAAGTACTCGTTTCCGTTGACTGTATCATATTCGGATTCGACGAGGGAAAGCTCCGCATACTCGTAGGTAAACGAAAGATGGATCCAGGACGCGGCGAATGGTCGCTGTACGGTGGATTTGTCAACGCTCAAGAGAGCATCGACGAGGCTGCAAACAGGGTGATATTGGAACTCACCGGACTGCGCAATCTCTATATCCGACAGGTGGGGGCGTTTGGTAGGGTAGATCGAGATCCTGGTGAGAGGGTCATCTCCATCGCATATTACGCACTCATCAACGTCAATGACTACGACAAGACGTTGCAGGAACAGCATGGGGTGGAGTGGGTCAATATCGACGATATGCCCAATCTCTATTCCGACCATAATAACATGGTGATGAGAGCAAGAAAACTGATGAGGCAGAAGATTTCGAGCGAACCAATAGGTTTCAACCTCCTGCCAAACCTGTTCACACTCACACAATTACAGAAACTCTATGAAGCTGTGGTTGGTGAAGAAGTTGATAAACGAAATTTCCGAAAGCGCATCAAGGAAATGGGATTCATAGAGAAGACTGAGCTCATCGACAAGCAGAACTCAAAGCGAGGCGCATCGCTCTACCGCTTCAACCAAAAAGCGTATCGCGACGACTCGAACTTCAAACTTTGAAATTATTATCACACACAATATATATATAGGTTATATCCCACCAGTAAGGCTGGGAAATACTAATGGAAGAATAAACATAAAATTCACTCATAAAATATTGCATTATGTTAGAAGAACTGAAAGAAAAAGTCTTTAAGGCTAACCTCGACTTGGTTAAGCACAATCTCGTGATATTCACGTGGGGCAACGTCTCAGGCATAGACCGTGAGAAAGGCCTCGTAGTAATAAAACCTTCTGGCGTGAGCTATGACGACATGAAGGCCTCGGACATGGTCGTCGTTGACCTCGAGACAGGAAAGGTGGTGGAGGGAGACCTCAACCCCTCGTCAGACACTCCAACCCATCTCGTGCTCTACCGCACATTCCCTGAGATAGGTGGCGTGGTTCACACTCACTCCACTTATGCCACAGCATGGGCACAGGCTGGCAAGGATATTCCAAACATCGGTACCACACATGCCGACTATTTCCACGACGACATCCCATGCACCGACTCGATGACAGAGGCAGAGGTGAAGGGCGACTATGAGCTCGAGACAGGCAATGTGATCGTGAAGCGCATCAAGGATGGCAACATCAACCCTGTTCACACTCCAGGCGTGCTGGTGAAGAACCATGGTCCATTCTCTTGGGGCAAGGACGCCGACAACGCCGTATATAACGCAGTGGTGATGGAGCAGGTGGCAAAGATGGCATTCGTGTCGTTCTCTGTCAATCCCGACACAACGATGAACCCGCTGCTCGTCGAGAAGCATTTCAGCCGTAAGCATGGCCCTAACGCATACTACGGACAGAAGAAGAAATAACATCGCTTACAATCTAACAATTAATTAAATAATCAAATTAAAAAACTTACATCCTATGGTAAAAGCATTTGAGAACTATGAAGTATGGTTCGTAACAGGCGCACAGCTCCTCTATGGAGGCGACGCAGTAGTAGCAGTGGACAGTCACTCAAAGGAAATGGTTGAAGGACTCAACGAGTCTGGCCGCCTTCCTATCAAAGTAGTATATAAAGGTACAGCAAACTCTTCTGCTGAAGTAGAGGCTATCATGAAGGCCTCGAACAATGACGAGAAGTGTGTCGGCATCATCACTTGGATGCACACATTCTCGCCCGCAAAGATGTGGATCAAGGGTCTTCAGGCACTGAAGAAGCCTTTGCTTCACTTCCACACTCAGTATAACGCCGACCTGCCTTGGGATACTATCGACATGGACTTCATGAACCTCAACCAGTCGGCTCATGGCGACATCGAGTTCGGTCATATCTGCACCCGTATGCGCGTTCCACGCAAGGTGGTGGTAGGACACTGGAAGAGCCCAGAGGCACAGGAGAGAATAGCCGTTTGGTCGCGCGTGGCTGCTGCCGTTGCCGACGCTCACAACTGCCGCTGTCTGATGTTCGGTATGAACATGAACAACGTTGCCGTTACCGATGGCGACCGCGTAGAGTTCGAACAGCGTCTCGGCTATCATGTTGACTACTATCCAGTATCAAACCTCATGGAATACTGGAAGCAGGTTTCTGACGAGGAGGCACAGGCTCTCGTTGAGGAATACAAGAAGGAATACACCATCAAGATCGACGAGTCTGGCGAAGAGGTTTACTGGGAGAAGGTGCTTCATGCAGCTAAGGCAGAGATCGCTCTGCGCCGAGTGCTGAAGGAAGAGGGCGCTACTGCCTTCACCACCAACTTCGACGACCTTGGCGAGGCAGACATCAACGACCCGAACTTCATCGGCTTCGACCAGATACCAGGTCTCGCTTCTCAGCGACTGATGGCAGAGGGTATCGGCTTCGGTGCCGAGGGCGACTGGAAGACAGCTTGCCTCTATCGCTCTCTCTGGGTGATGAACCAGGGCTTGGAGAAGGGATGCTCGTTCCTCGAGGACTACACCCTCAACTTCGCTCCCGACTGCACATCAAGCCTCCAGA
>CALZDK010000180.1 GCA_945637645.1 uncultured Prevotella sp. | reverse complement strand
CGTAGAGCACTTTCAGTATGTGGGAATGTCCACTTATGAAGAGTTGTGGAGGTGAGGCATAGATACGGCCTCTTATGCTTGGGTCGTAGTTGCCCGGATAGCCACCGATATGCTTCATGAGCACATCAACATCCTCACACTTGAAACGAAGCACTTCGGGAAACATCAGGCGTAGGTCGCCACCATCGCAGTTGCCGCATACTGCACGCAACGGACGAATGGCAGCAAGTCGCTCTGCCAATTCCGTGGAACAAATGTCGCCGGCATGCCAAATCTCGTCACACGGCTCGAAATATTTCCTGTAGCGTTCATCCCAATAGGAATGTGTGTCGCTTATAATGCCTATTCTTTTCATGAGAGTACGTTGAGTTGTTGGTGTAGCATAGTGAATTTCTTCATATAGCGCGACATCACCACAAAGGCGAGAAGTGCCGAAAGGGTGTCGCTGACAGGCATCGACATCCACACTCCATCGATGCCAAAATAGGGAGGCAACAGAATGAGCAACGGCAGAAGCAGCAATAGCTGTCGCGACAGTGAGAGGACAATGCTTATCTTTGCCATTCCGATGCTCTGGAAAAAGTTAGTGATGACCATCTGATAACCTACAATGGGCATTGCTGCCATTAGTATCCGCAAGCCGTTTATCGACAAGGAGGTGAGCTGCACGTCGTCGGTGAAAAGGCTCACGCAAAGCCGTGGACAGAACTCTGCAACGAGGAAACCGGAAGTGGTGACACAGGTGGCTGAAATCATGGCAAGCTTCAGCACACGCAACAACCTGTCAAACTTCTGCGCTCCGTAGTTGTAGCCTGCTATAGGCTGCATGCCTTGGTTGACACCCATTGTCACCATGACGAAAATGAACGCCACACGATTGGCTATTCCGTATGCGCCCACCGCAAGGTCGCCACCGTAAGTCAGGAGGTTCCTGTTGATGAAGATGACTATTATGCAGGCGCAGGCATTCATAAAAAACGGTGACATGCCGATGGCAAGGATGTTTCTTATTATTCTGAGACTCGGCTTGTAGATGCCGCGCTGCAGATGGAGTATCTCGCGCTTGTCGGAGAAGAGTTTCAACTGCCAGAGGAAGGCCAACAACTGGGCAAGGATGGTGGCATAAGCTGCACCGGCAATGCCGAGATCGAAGGTGTAGATAAACAGTGGGTCGAGCAATGTGTTTAACACCACGGTGAAAATGATGATGAACATGGCGGCACGTGGCTTGCTCGCCGACCTGAGCACTGCGTTCATTCCGAAATAGAGATGGGTGATGACATTACCCAACAGGATAATTATCATATACTCTCTGGCATAGGAAATGGTCTGGTCGCTCGCGCCGAAGAAATAGAGTATCGGGTCGAGCAACAGCAAAGAGATGGTACTGAAAAGAATACCGATGATGACGTTCAGTGTCACCGTGTTACCGAATACACGCAGAGCCTTGGCATAGTCTTTCTGTCCGAGTTTCACGGAGATATAGGAAGACGCGCCTACTCCTACCGCGGCTCCGAAAGCCGCCGAAAGATTCATGAACGGGAAGGTCACTGCCAAGCCGGAAATGGCGAGGGCTCCCACACCCTGACCAATGAAGATGCTGTCAACCATGTTGTACAACGACGATGCCGTCATAGCTATGATTGCAGGCAAGGCATACTCCACCAGCAGGCGTCCCACTGGCCTTGTTCCCAGTTCCAAAGTCTTCTGATTATTACTATCTTGCTTCATACGAGCAGCAAAGTTACTACATTTATTCCTATTCAGCAAATTTTGCCAAACTCTTTTTTCCTCTTTTAACACTCACAGCCTACGAGCATAGCTCGTCAGTCGTTGCTCTTGCCTATCGTTAGCACACTTATCCGCAGGTTGTCGATGTTCCTTCCCATCTCTTCCCCACAAGCCTTTAGCGTTGCTCCTGTGGTCATAATGTCGTCCACAAGCAGCACGTGTTTCCCCTCAAGTCCTTTTGCGTCAGCCACCTTGAAATTTCCTTCCACATTTTCCATTCTCTCCCACTCGCCAAGCCGCGTTTGTGTCTGATGGAAATACAGTCGCAACACCTGACCTCTTGAGACCTCAATGCCCGTTGCCCTACTTATGCCCTCGGCTATCATCTCACTCTGGTTGTAACCTCTCTGCCGCTGCCTTGACTTTGCCAACGGCATAGGAACTATGATGTCTATATCGTCGAAGAAACCAGTGGGTATCAACATCTTGGCGCACAGCCTTCCCAAAGTTATGCCTGCTTCCGGTTTGTCGTGATATTTCAGCTCGTATATCACTTTTGCCAACTCCGACTGTGGGTCATATCTCATCATTGTCTGCGCTTTCTCTATCGGCATCACACCCATCATTGTCCTCGCCATGTCGTTGTCTCTGTTGTCGGCATAGAGAGGTGCGAAAGGTCTTGACATCAAGCAGCAGCCACACAAGTCCTCCTCTCCCGCCGCTAACCTATTGCCGCAGATGAGACAATAGCGTGGGAAAAGCAAGTCTGCCACACTGCCGACAATTGTCCTTAACCAACAGATAATACGCTTCATGTCTTTATAAATTCCAGTTTTGCATTTGCTCAATCTTTAGCAGATAAGAGTAGCTGTAAGTTGAGGTTACAAAGTTACACCCACGATAGCTTTCCACAAAAATTCTTCGCCGATATTTTCACGACATTATAACAGTTTAACTCATGTTTGGTTAAATAAGCGAAATATTCCGCCCATTGTTTGAATAAGCAAGAAATAATATTTATCTTTGCAGCCAGAAGACAATAACTTTTTCACAAGACAAACTTATGCAGATACTTCTTGCTAACGCTAAGATAATGTTCGGAAAGGCTGACCGCAAGCCTCTTTCCATCCCTTTGTTTCAATCTGTGGCTGATGTTCTTGCCGCGGAAATGGCCCGTATGGATGTGGCGGAACTTGCCCGACAGTTGGATTGCAGTCAAAAGTTAGCAGCCGAGAACTGGCAGCGTTACCGTGATTTCCCATGCGCCGAAAAGATGCCAGCCATACTTGCCTACAATGGTCAGGCTTACAAGCATCTTCGTGCCGCGTCACTCAACGACGAGGCTTTAAGTTTTGCCCAGAATCACCTTTGGATAACATGTTTTCTCTATGGTTTGCTACGTCCAATGGACGGCATTGTACCATACCGCATGGAGCACTGTGTCACATTGGAGTCCACCAACGACAAGCCTGTAAACCAATATTGGAAGGATAAGCTCACCGACCTGCTCATCAAAAGCGTAAAGGCAGACGACGGCATACTCATACATCTCTCAACTGAAGAATACGAGCATCTCTTCGACTGGAAACGAGTCTGCAAAGAGGTCCGTGTCATCCATCCCCTTTTCTATGTCCGCCAGCCCGACGGAAGACTGAAGATGCAGGCAGTGTGGGCAAAGTCGTGCCGTGGGGCAATGGTAAGGTTCATCCTCCAAAACCAGCTCCTCATGCCCGACGACCTGAAGGCTTTCAGCTACGAGGGCTTCGAATATTCACCGCATTTGGGCGAAGACAACTATCCGCACTTCGTAAGGGAAACGCGATTATGACATTGCCATGCCATAAAACCATTATCCATAGCCCTTCCCCATGCTTCCACTTTGCCACAACGGTAGAACGTCCAAATCAGCTTCATGAATATTCTTTAGGGTTTTCATTCCAATAACAAAGAAGAAGTCAAATTATACAAACTATTTTCCAT
>CALZDK010000179.1 GCA_945637645.1 uncultured Prevotella sp. | reverse complement strand
TTATGAGACCAAAGCAGAAGAGACAGAGACAACAGTAACGTGGCAGACTAAGTATAGTCACGAGGACATAACATTCTCTATCTTCAACACCCAAATTGGTGCAACCAACTTCAACACAGGAAAATTCCCTGATTGGGAAGGCGGTTTCCTTATGGCAGCCAAAAGCGCATCGCCATATATCACCACCTCTGCCCTCGCTTCCATCACCAAGGTTCACTATATGCATGGAGCAACTGGAAGCAACCGCGGTTGGAAACTGGAAGCTAAGGGTGATGGCGACGAAGATTGGGTCGTAATCTCAGAGTCTGTGGCAAATCCGGCTGTGGGATGCGATGTGGATGCAGAAGTCAACCGCACCAATGTTCAGTTGCGCTGGACCAACCTCAACGCTTCGCAGAATGCCTACATGATGGAGATTGACATCTACGGCATGGTAGATCTCTCGCAGACACCCTCGCTTGGCGAACTCTGCGTAAACGGCACAAAATATGCCGCCGACGACATCTTCAGCGAGCAGAATGACGGAACCATGACCGCCACAGTGGAAATATCGAAGTCACAGACAATGATTTCGGAAGAAAATCCTCTTACCGGACTTACGACTAACAACGGAGAGATAACATCCACCACCTACTCTACCGACGACAAAGGCAATGGAGTGGTGACATTAGTGGTAAGCGCAAACGGGACAGAGTGTAAATACGTTCTTACGGTTATCTACAAGCCCGACTTCACCCTTACATATTATGGAGTGTCAGGCAATGTCCTTGCAACACAAACTGTTGAGAAGGACGCTGCAATAGGCTCTTTCTCCTGCGAGTATTCAGAGGAGATAGCTACAGGTTACAAGTTCCGCGGCTGGTATGCAAAGGCAGATGGCGGTCGCCGCTTCACAACTGAAGACGTTGTGACTTCCGACCTCAGCCTCTATGCTTTCGTCACCAAGGACGAGTCGTTGTCGAACGGCAATGAGCGCTATAACTATAATCTTACCGACAAATATTTCTACGCCGACGACCACGAGGCGTTCAACCCAGAAGGTAATGCAGAGTACCACGACGGAACACACGGTTGGTCGTTCTCTGCAGGCGCTAAGCTCAACCTGCTTGTGGCTGGACACGCCTACATCAATCTCGGTTTGTGCAGATATAGCGCAGGAGAAATAACCCTCTCCGATGCCAATGGCAATGTGTTGAACACTATTGCAGCACAGGTTCAGACCGACGGACAGAGCGGTTCGTTCGAATACACTGGCGAGGCCACTACCCTCACCTTATCGTTCAGTGGAACGACATATATCCACAACGTAACGATAATAAATGATGTAAACTCCGACATCAAGAAGGGCGACAATGGCTACTTCATGGTGAAGGCTGGCGATGCCAATAACCTGCTGGCTGTTCTTGAGATTGCCAATTCACAGGCTACCGACGACTCACGCACAAAGATTTTCGTGCCAAACGGTACATACGACCTTGGAGAGACCTGTCTGACTAAGGTGAGCGGAAACAACATCTCCATCATCGGTGAGAGCATGGATGGAACAATAATCAAGAATGCTCCCGACGTGGCAAACGAAGGTATCGGTACCACTGCCACCATACTCAACCTCGGAAAGAACACTTATCTGCAGGACATCACTCTTCAGAATGCCCTCGACTATTACGGCTCAGGTGCTGCAGGTCGTGCAGTATGTCTGCAAGACAAGGGTTCACGCACCATCTGTAAGAATGTAAGGATGTTGTCTTATCAGGACACATACTACAGCAACGCCGCCAGCCAGTTCTACTGGGAGACATCGGAAATTCACGGAACCGTTGACTTCATCTGCGGTGGCGGCGACGTTTATTTCAACAAGTGTCTGCTCGTAGGCGAAAGCCGTTCGGCTTCAATCAAGGACGGTGAGGTGACCCTAACAGCTCCCTATACCGACGCAAGCAACACCTTCGGATACGTTTTCGAGGGATGCACCATTGAGAACCGAGCCTCTACGTTCAACTTCGGACGCGCTTGGGGTGGTGTAGCCCGTTTAGCATTCCTCAACACCACACTCAACCAACCAAACGAGATTGCTGCAAAACGCTTCACCGCTGCAGGAATGAACGTGGTTGCCGACAAGTTTGTTGAGTTCAACTCTGTTGACGCCGAGGGCAACGTTGTTTCTCCTGCCTCTAATGTTGTAACCTTCACAAAGGATGCCAACAAGAAGGAGATGGAGACTATCATCAATGCCGAGCAGGCAGCAGAATACTCGCTCGATAAGGTATTCCCCAACTGGACACCAGCTGACATTGCACAGCAAACGACAGTTGGTATCGTTTCTCTTACAGACAACACACTGACTTGGGAGGCAGCAAAAGGCGCAACGGCATACGCCATAGTATGCAACAATGAGATTGTCGATATTGTTGATGCCAACACCTTAAGTTATGCTGTGTCAAAAGCCGACGCAACCTATGCCGTTCGTGCCGCAAATGGAATGGGTGGCTTTAGCGAAGCTATAAAAGTAGGCGAAGCGGGTACAAACATAAAGAATGCCGTAAGTGACAATGAAAAAGAGACTATAATCCACACCCTTGGTGGAGTGAGGATAAATAAAGTTGGCGGCAAGGGAATCTACATTGTCAACGGAACGAAAAAGACTAATTAATAGAGAAATAAATGAAGAAAAAGAGCAATATCTTAAGATTTGCACTTACAACAATGCTGGTAGCCTGTGTGGGAACAATGTCCGCACAGGCTCCTGCATTTCCTGGTGCAGAAGGGTTTGGTCGCTACACCACTGGCGGACGTGGCGGCAAGATAATACATGTCACTAATCTCAATGACAGCGGCACAGGTTCATTGCGTTGGGCATTGTCGCAGTCAGGGGCAAAGACCATCGTATTCGATGTGGGTGGATATATCGACCTTAAATCGCAGCTTAATGTGTCTTCCAACACCACCATAGCAGGACAGACAGCTCCGGGCGATGGAATCACTCTGCGCTACTACACACTCTATTTTGGCAAGTGTGACAATGTTATTGTGCGATTTATCCGTTGCCGTCGTTCGCAAGTTAAGGATGTAAATGATGGTGCAGATGCCACATGGGGACGCTACCGCAAAAACATCGTCATCGACCACTGCTCATTCTCATGGAGCATCGACGAGGTTGCTTCGTTTTATGATAATAAGGATTTCACCATGCAGTGGTGCAACATCACCGAGGCGCTTGCCAATCCAGGTCACTCAAAAGGAGCTCACAGCTATGGAGGCATCTGGGGAGGAAAGAACGCTTCGTTCCACCACAACCTCATAGCACATGTGCAGAACCGTGCCCCACGCTTCAATGGAGCGCGATATAACTGGAATGGCTATGACAAAGAAAAATACGAAAACTCGATACAAGCGGAGCGCGTTGATTTCCGTAACTGCGTGATGTATAACTGGGGCAACGGCAACGGATGCTACGGAGGTCCCGGCGGCGGATATATCAATATGGTGAACAACTACTACAAGGCAGGTCCTGGAACATCAAACAAGACTCGCGTCACTCAGGTGTCGGTGTCTGACGCTTCCAATGGCGGCGACAACCCATTCCCTGGCTACGCCTCGCGTTACTATATCAACGGCAACTATGTGACAGCAGCCTCAACGCCTGAAAACTACGACTGGAAGGGAGTGATATTTGATAATGGTCTATATACCATCAACGGAGAGAAATACATTGCCGACCCCAACCACTACTATGGTGAAAACCAGACTTACGTGC
>CALZDK010000178.1 GCA_945637645.1 uncultured Prevotella sp. | reverse complement strand
AGACACATGGGTCTGCCCCTACAGGCGGCGGTTTAGTAACTACAGAAACTTGAGTTAAGTTATAAATCTATAATTCAAGTTGACGAGTAGACAATTCGTCCACTCGTCAACTTTCAATGTTCAATCTTACCAATTCTCGGCTCTTACTTCGAAGTAGCTCTGTGGGTGGGCGCAAACCGGGCAAATCTCAGGAGCTTTCTTGCCCACGACGATGTGTCCGCAGTTGCGGCACTGCCAAATGGTGTCGCCCTCGCGTGAGAACACGATGCCGTCCTCGATGTTTTTCAGCAGTTTGCGGTAGCGCTCCTCGTGGTGACGCTCCACCTCTGCCACACCACGCATCTGTGCAGCAATCTCAGTGAATCCTTCTTCCTCAGCCTCCTGTGCCATGCGGTCGTACATGTCGGTCCACTCGTAGTTCTCGCCTTCGGCTGCAGCCTTGAGGTTTGCCATGGTGTCCTTCACTGCACCACCTTCAAGATGCTTAAACCAGAGCTTGGCGTGCTCTTTCTCGTTGGCGGCTGTTTCCTCGAAGAGGGCTGCAATCTGCTGGTAGCCGTCTTTCTTTGCGCGTGAGGCGAAGTAGGTGTACTTGTTGCGTGCCATTGACTCGCCTGCGAATGCTTCGAGAAGGTTTTTCTCGGTTTTTGTTCCTTTCAGTTCTTTCATAATTTCTTTTCTTTTTAATGTTTATACTCTTTTGTTTTCTGCTGCAAAATTACTAACCTTTAGGTATGTCTCCAAACGAAAAATTCTATTTGTTTATAGAAATAGTCTATTATTGGTGAGATGACGACGAAAGAATAAAATAGGTTTTTTGTCCGCTCCCCGGTTTGGTGGCGGACTTTTTTTTATATGTTGAAACAAAAAAAATTTGGCGGTTACAAAAAATACCCGTATCTTTGCACCTGCCTAATTAAATATATTATAAGCTAATGAAAAAAACTCTGAAAATGATACTGATGCTCTTGCTCGCCTCTTCGGCGGCTTCAGCACAGTCGTGGTCAGCCGACAACGGCAATGGCACTTACACCAACCCGCTGTTTTACGACGAGTTCTCCGACCCCGACGTGATAAGGGTGGGAGAGGACTACTACCTCGCCGGTACAACGATGCACTGCCTGCCAGGAGTGGTGGTGCTTCACTCCAAGGACCTCGTCAACTGGCGCTTCTGCAGCTACACGATGCAGAACTTCTTCGGACTTGGCGACGAGTTCCGCCTCGAAAACGGCAAGGAGGCTTACGGACAGGGCATATGGGCTCCGTGCATACGCTACCACAACGGCAAGTTCTACATCTTCTCCAACATCAACGGACACGGCATGCAGGTCTTTATCGCCGACAAGGCTGAGGGACCGTGGCAGCACATCAACCTGAAGGGCGACATCTACGACCTCTCAGTGCTGTTCGACGACGACGGCAAGGTCTATGCCATACACAAGTACGGGGCAGTGCGCTGCACAGAGATAAAACCCGACTTCAGCGGCTTCGTGGAGGGCAGCGACCGAGAGATTATCCCTGACGGATCTGCCATGGGCGAGGGACACCATGCCTACAAGATAAACGGCAAATACTACATCATCTCCACCGACTACTCCCCGATGGGCCGCCAGCAGTGTGCCGTGGCAGACAACATCTGGGGACCTTACGAGACGCGCACCATAAACATGATGGAAACTCTCGGCACCAAGGTGGCGAAGTCGGTGCGCAACGTGGGGATCGGAACGCCTGTCCCTGAGCCTGGCTTTAAGTTCGATATCTCCATGGATAGCGGCAACTCTATGGGCTGCGCCACAATACATCAGGGCGGCATAGTGGATACTCCCAACGGTGAATGGTGGGCAGTGTCGATGCTCGACTTCAATGCCGTGGGACGCACCTGCTGCCTCGTGCCCGTGACATGGAAAGACGGCTATCCCTATTTCGGACTCCCAGGCAACATCGGCCGTGGACCACGCACATGGTTTAAGCCAAACGTGGGGAATGAAGAATGTAGAATGAAGAATGAAAAATGTGCTCCTTACGACCGATGCGACGACTTCAGCGGCAAGACATTGAAGCCAGTGTGGCAGTGGAACCACGAGCCTCTTGCAGGTAAGTGGTCGATAAAGGGCGGACGACTGAACATCACCGCCATGCCTGCCAAGGACTTCCTTTGGGCTCGCAACACGTTGACCCAACGAGCCATAGGTCCTGTTTCCACCACCACAGTGACCCTCGACGCGTCGAAACTCAAGGATGGCGACATAGCAGGTCTTGCCGTGCTCAACATGCCATACGCGCTCATCGGTGTGGAAAAGTCGGGAAAGGCGTTGCAACTCAAGTGGTACGACCAGAACGGCAACAAGACCGAGACTGCCGACATTGCTGCCTCGAAAGTCTATCTGCGCATGACGGGCGACTTCGACAATTCAACGGGAACATTGCTATATAGTCTCGACGGCAAGGAATTTAAGCAGATGGGCAGCGAGATAGTGATGCCATATCAGCTAAAGACATTTCAGGGCGCGCGCCTCTCGCTTTTCGCCTACAACACCATCGGGCGTAAGGGCGGCGTGGCATCGTTCGACGACTGGCGTGTCGATGAGCCAATGGCTGACCGTTCAGCCAATCTGCCTTTAGGCAAGGTTATACGCCTGTGCAACCTCAACGACGGATCTTATGCCTTTGTCCACAAGCAGGGAATGCTCCACCATTGCGGAAAAGGTTCAAATGAGTATAACAGCGGTGCAAGCCAGTTCCGTGTCCACGACCGTGGCAATGGACGCGTTGTGCTTGAGGCGATGAACGGAGCTGGTTTCCTCACCGTGGTAGGCGAAGGGCTCTCCGCCGACGTCCGTTTCTTGAAGAAGGAAACCGAGGGCAGCCTGATACTATGGCAAGACATGCTCCGCTCGGAGTGCATGCTTCTCTCTCTCCACACCCAGCGCATGATAGGTCTATATCCCGGCACGGGCGCTCCCTATGGAGCCGACGTGCGTGGAGCTGACCCCGACCGCCGAAACGGTCCTGTGTTCCGTTGGGAAGTGGTTTCTAAAGATGAGTGAGGAAAGTACTGAGTCTCAAAGAGGCTTGTAGAGGGCGGGTGATACACCCGCCCTTCTGCTTATTGTGTTATCACCACTCCACCGTTGCATGGAATGGGAACTTGTATTTGCTGTTTCTTCGAGAGTTTTACGGAATTGAGAGAACCCTCGAGGGCTGGAGTGTCGCTATAGACCTTAAGCTGGCTGCCGGCAGCAAACATCGGGAGAGAGAGTTTCAGCTTCACTGCAATCTTTTCGCGGCCTATCTGAGTGTCCCAAAGAGCATCGACGAGCACCGACTCATAACCCATGGCTGCAGAGAAATCGATGAGATTTCTACCCTTCTGTGGCATAATAGCGCCCAAATAACCCACCTTAGTAGGAGGGGTGAGTGTCTCACTCACCCCTCGCTAAAAAAATATGAAGTGAACCCCAATTTGGGATATTATGAGCGGTTTTGGCGAAAAGTTGCAAATAATGCTTGGAAATATTGGAAAAAGTTGTAAATTTGCACCTGATGGTATTTTTTAATGATTATGACAACAAGTAAAAACAAGAAATCGCAACACCGACAGATGTTGCTATGGACAGGAGCTCTCTTGGCGGGTGCTGCTGTCGGCATGGCGCAGGTGGGATGGATTGACTCCGTAATGGAGTTTATAGCAAGTGTATATACCCGACTGTTCCAACTGTTGGCTGTGCCCACCATCGTACTGGCGGTAATCACTACGCTTTC
>CALZDK010000177.1 GCA_945637645.1 uncultured Prevotella sp. | reverse complement strand
TGCTCTCATTGATACCAAACATTTTGGCAACTTCGCTTATAGAGTGGTATATCTTAAGGTTTTTGTTCAAATTTAGAACCATATTCGCCAATTTTTATAAATCAATCTTCATTTTGCTTGCAAATGTACGAAAAATAAAGTAACTTTGCAACAATTTTAGAGAAAAATTCAAAAATAGACATAAATAACAATGATGACAGCTAATGAAATCCGCGATTCGTTCAAGAATTATTTCGAATCGAAGGGACATGCAATCGTTGCGTCGGCTCCTATGGTTATCAAGGACGACCCAACGCTGATGTTTACAAATGCTGGTATGAACCAGTGGAAGGATGTTATCCTCGGTACACGCGACCCGGAACCACGACGCCGTGCCGACTCTCAGAAATGTCTCCGTGTAAGCGGAAAGCATAACGACCTCGAAGAGGTTGGTCACGACACTTACCACCACACCATGTTTGAGATGCTCGGCAACTGGAGCTTTGGCGACTATTTCAAGGAGGGCGCCATCGACATGGCATGGGAATATCTTGTGGATGTGTTGAAACTCGACCCGAAAGACCTCTATGTCACTGTGTTCGAGGGCTCAGAGGAAGAGAACCTCGTACGCGACGACGAGGCGGCAAGCTATTGGGCTAAACACGTGCCTGCCGACCACATCATCAACGGAAACAAGCACGACAACTTCTGGGAAATGGGCGACACAGGACCTTGCGGACCTTGCTCGGAAATTCATCTCGACTCTCGTACTGAGGAGGAGAAGGCAAAGGTGCCCGGACGTGAACTTGTGAACAAAGACGACCCACAGGTGATTGAGATATGGAACATCGTGTTCATGCAGTTCAACCGCAAGGCTGACGGATCTCTCGAACCGCTGTCGATGAACGTGATAGATACTGGTATGGGCTTCGAGCGTCTTGTACGCGCCCTGCAGGGCAAGCACTCTAACTACGATACTGACATCTTCCAGCCCATCATCAAGGAGATTTCGCGTCTCTCTGGCAAGGAGTATGGCAAGGAGGAGAACATCGACGTGGCTATGCGTGTCATTGCCGACCACCTGCGTGCCGTTTCGTTCTCCATTGCCGACGGACAGCTCCCAAGCAATGCCAAGGCAGGCTACGTAATCCGCCGCATCCTGCGCCGTGCTGTTCGCTATGCTTATACCTTCCTTGGACAGAAAGAGGCATTCATGTACAAGCTCCTTCCTGTTTTCATCGGTGAGATGGGCACTGCCTATCCAGAACTTGAGGCTCAGCGTGAGCTTATCGGCCGCGTGATGAAGGAAGAGGAGGACTCGTTCCTTCGCACTCTTGATAAGGGCATCAACCTGCTCAATGGAGCCATGGACGAGCTCAAGGCACACGGAGAGACACAACTTGACGGAGCACAGGCTTTCCGCCTTTTCGACACCTATGGTTTCCCTCTCGACCTCACCGAGCTTATCTGCCGTGAGAACGGCTACAGTGTTGATGAGGCTGGCTTCTCTGTGGAGATGGAAAAGCAAAAGGCACGCGCCCGCAACGCTGCCGCCGTGGAGAATGGCGACTGGGAGGTGCTGAGCGAAGGCGAGCAGAAGTTTGTTGGCTACGACTACACCGAATATGAGTGCCGAATACTGCGCTACCGCAAGGTGACACAGAAGAAGCAGTCGTTCTATGAGCTTGTGCTCGACAACACTCCTTTCTATGGCGAGATGGGTGGACAGGTTGGCGACTGTGGTGTAATCTGCAACGAAAACGAGACCATCGACATCATCGACACCAAGCGCGAGAACAACCAGAGCATACACATCGTAAAGCAGTTGCCTAAAGACCCTTCGGCAGACTTCATGGCTTGTGTGGATGTTGACAAACGTGCAGGCAGTGCTGCCAACCATACAGCGACACACCTTCTCGACTACGCCTTGAAACAGGTGCTGGGCGACCATGTGGAGCAGAAGGGTTCGTATGTCAGCTCCGACACCCTGCGTTTCGACTTCTCTCATTTCCAGAAGGTTACCGACGAGGAACTGCGTGAGGTGGAGCGATTGGTCAACAAGATGATTCGTGAAGACTTGCCACGCGACGAACATCGCGACACTCCTATCGAGGAAGCGAAGAAGCTCGGTGCCATCGCCCTCTTCGGCGAGAAATACGGCGACAAGGTTCGTGTGATACGTTTCGGTCCTTCATGCGAGTTCTGCGGCGGTATTCACGCACAATCGACTGGTCGCATCGGTATGTTCAAGATCATCTCTGAGAGCAGTGTTGCTGCCGGCATACGCCGTATTGAGGCAAAGACCGGAAAGGAATGTGAGGAAATGATGTATAATCTTGAGGACGGCTTGAAAGCCATCCGCGCCATGTTCAACAATGCTAAGGATCTGCGTGGCGTGATAGAGAAGTATATCGAGGAACACGACTCTATGAAGAAAGACATTGACCAGTTCCGTGCACAGAACGTCGAACGTGCCAAGGAATCACTCTTGGAAAAGGCCCGCACGATTAATGGCGTCACTGTCGTTTCTGCCATTCTGCCACTTATGCCGCAGGGCGTAAAAGACCTTGTGTTCAAGATTCGCCAGGCTGTACCGGAAAACCTGCTTTGCGTGATTGGATCTGTCGATGCAGGCAAGCCAATGCTTAGCGTGATGCTTAGCGACGACATGGTGAAGGACCACAACCTCAATGCAGGCCAACTCGTCCGCGAGGCAGCCAAACTGATACAGGGTGGCGGTGGCGGTCAGCCTCATTATGCCACTGCAGGCGGTAAGAACGCCGATGGCCTGAGTGCTGCCGTGGATTGCGTGATAAGCAAGGTTCAGTAAACTACAGTAACAATAAACTCCTTGTGGATTTCGGTATGAAATTCCACATCAGATGCCGGTGAAAGGTTAAGCACGGTTTTTATATCGCGGCGCAACCCTTCACCGGTATATTTTAATAGTGCCTCTTTCATCGTCCACAGTTTGGTGAAAGTCTCGTCAGGGTTGGCGGAGTTATTTATCTCGTCATATTCCTTGTCGTTCATGGCATATCGGGCGATGCTGTCCTTATAGCGGTTTGTCTCTTCCACATCGATGCCCACGGGGCGGTCGGCAACCACGCATGCCACAGCCTTTGCGCAATGGCTGATGTTGAAGTGGATGTCAGGATGGTCTTTAAGAGTTGGTTTTCCTCCCTCGTCGTACTCGAACAATGGACTTTCGCTGATGCCATACACATCTTTCAGTGCGCGTTTCAGCAGAATATATGCCGCCGCGCACTGTTTCCTCGATCCCTCGTGCTTGTAGCGCAACACCTGTTCCCGCCGTTGTTCCGACAGCAGCGGCAGCACCTCGTCGATGTTTATCTCCTGAAATCTATCGTCTATATATAATTTCATTGTATATCAAAATATCATTATTACCTTTGCATCGCAATTATTACTGCGGACAAAGTTACGGAATTTTTCTGTATTGTCGATGCCTTTTGCAAAGTTTTTGATGCCAAAATGCCAAAAAGAGTCATGTAGCAAGCGAAAACTGTATTGTTGTAGCGTTGTAGCGCATAGCGACCAGTTTAGAAATTTGTGTCCGAAGGCTTCTGATGTACGTCCGAAGGCTTCTGATGCACATCCGAAGGCTTCTGATGTACGTCCGAAGGTTTCTGATGTGTGTCCGAAAACTTCTGACGAAAAATGCTACGCTATGCAGGTGCTGGCCAAGCACTATCTCTTGGTGGAGTTGGAGAGAGCTTCTCTACGTTAACGTGGAAGAATATTGCCAAAAACCCTTCACCCTTCACTTTTTCGACTTAAATCATTCTGTATCAATCTGTTAGATAGGTGAAGGGTTTACCAAAAAAATCACAAAA
>CALZDK010000176.1 GCA_945637645.1 uncultured Prevotella sp. | reverse complement strand
TTGGGCAGAGTGCGCAAAGCATCGTTTAGGGTAGTGTTCTTGCGCATCAGACGCCCATCAAGGCTGTAAATGTCATGTGTTGACTCTTTAGGCAATATACTGAATACCTTTTCCATTCCTGTTGGCACATAATTGGCGAGAGCCGATATTACATCAATAACATATCCTGTACCAGTAGGGGTATGTAGTGTGCTTTCGTAATATTTTATGTTGAATTTGTTATAGTCGTTGTCGAGCAGATGACGCTCCATGCTTTCCATATTCAAAACAGGCACAACCTCGTCGGCTTTTGAATGTATGAAAGTGATAGAGTCTGTCTTTTCTGGCATCCATGATTCATAAACGAGCGAGTTCTGCTTAAGGTGATATACAATTTCAGCCATTGTTGCGTTATCCTCATCGAAGAATACAGGTTTGACAATCTTCTCAATAGGCAAACTCTTGTCGCTGGCATTGCCGTATTTTTCGTAGATGAAGTTATTGATATAATCAGTGTCATGCTTCTTTGTATCGAACAGTTCGGGCAGATACTGTATGAAGTCATCCTGGAAAATATCCTCGTTTTGCACCTTATCTCCTCCCGCGTCAATCATACCACTGATGATAAGCGGCAGTGCCACAGGATATTGCGTCATGTTTTCTTCTGCCAATTTTTTGTAATGAGAATACATGTCATAAGAACCGCCACCAATAATACAATAGTCTATCTTTGGCAACTCATCGCTGCGATAGCCCTCGGCAACCAGTCGGTTGACCCACATGCCAGAGTGCCCACCCTGTGAATATCCGAGGTTGAGCACCACGTCTTCGTAATCAAATCCTTCTTCTTCAAGAAGTTTCCTTCCTGCAAGAAATGCGTCAATATCTATGCGTGCCGTGGCTCTTCCCTGAAGATATTTTTGGTTGCGTTCAACGTCGATACCGAATCCGTAGCCGTCTGACTCAATAATAAAATAATGTGTACTGTTGGCAAGCGCACCCTCAAGGGTGAAAATTCCCGAAACATTTGTAGCACGATGAGTGTTGGAGGTTATGGTGTAGTGATTTGTTATTGCACATCCTTTTGCCGTTACTTTTTTGTCGTGAATATTCGATGACATAAAGATGGCTGCTGAGAGAACGATGGGAGATTCGCCGTCCGTGTCAACCGTCTCATAGTTATAATCATAACGCCAAAAAGTACCGCAATTGGTGCGATTAACAATTCCAATCTCTGGTTGGGTAGTATCTGCCAACGCCGTTGTAGTTGTCAGCAATGCGAACAAGGCTACTAATGATTCTCTAATTTTTTTCATTGCATATTCATTCTTACCAAAAAAAAGGTGAGAGGTGAAGGTACAGAATCCCCTTCACCTCTCACTACTCGATTTTTCCTATATCAATTAGTCTTCCTTTATCTTGCGTCCCATGGTGAGGAATGCAATAGGAGCGGCAACGAAGATTGACGAGCAAGTACCGAAGATGACACCGAGGATCATCGCGAACGAGAAGCTGCGAATGCTGTCACCACCGAGGATGAAGATGCAGAGAAGCACTATGAGGGTGGTTACAGAGGTGTTGATGGTACGGGCGAGGGTCTGGTTCAGCGAGTCGTTGAACAACTGCTGACGGTCGCGCTTCGGGAAGAGGTTGAAATTCTCACGCACACGGTCGAACACAACCACCTTGTCGTTGATAGAATAACCGATAACGGTGAGGATAGCACCGATGAAGGTCTGGTCTATCTCGAGCGACATAGGCAGGATGCCCCACAGTGCAGAATAGAGACCTATTACTATTAAGGTGTCGAGCGCAAGAGCAATGGTAGAACCTACCGAGTAGGCAACGTTGCGGAAGCGAACGAGGATATAAACGAATATAGCGATGAGGGCGAAGAAGACGCTGATGATGGCGCCGTAGGTGATGTCCTTAGCCACTGATGGTCCTACCTTGGTGCTGCTGATGATGGAACCGCCGGCACGCACGTCAGGATTCTTGAATGCCTCAACACTCTTCTGTGTTACAAGTCCAGCCTGGGACATTGCCTTGAAAAGGATGTTCTCGCACTCGTCGTCAACAGTTGGGTCGTTGGATTCAATCTTGTAGTTGGTTGAAACACGAATAGTCTTGCCGTCGGTACCGAGGGCGATAGCGCTTACGTTAGCCTCGCCGAATGCACCTGCAAGTGCTGTACGAACCTCCTCTGGCTCTACCGACTTCTCAAGCTTAACCACATAGTTGCGACCACCGGTGAAGTCGATGCTCTTGCTCAAGCCACGCACGGCGAGACAAATGATGAACAACACGGCTGCGACGCCCCAGATGGTGAAGGTCTTCTTATACATGCCCATGAAGTGGAACTTGGTGTTCTGCATGAGGTTCTTGGAGAAGCCTGTTGAGAACGTGAGGTTGAGCCACTTGTCCTTGTTCATGCGGTTCTCATATACCAGACGTGTGAGGTAAACTGCTGTGAAGAACGAGCAGAAGATACCGATGATGAGGGTGGTGGCGAAACCACGGATAGGACCTGTACCGAAGGCGTAGAGTATGAAACCTGTGATGACAGATGTCAAGTTGGAGTCGAAGATGGCTGAGAACGCGTTGGCATAACCTTTCTTCATTGCCTCACGTACATTGGAGCCTGCGCGAAGTTCCTCCTTGGTACGCTCGTAGATGAGCACGTTGGCATCGACAGCCATACCGAGAGAGAGCACGATACCGGCAATACCAGGCATTGTAAGTGCAGCCTGGAACGAGGTGAGGATACCGAGAGTGAAGAAAAGGTTGAAGATGAGGGCGATGTTTGCCATCATACCTGGGATAACACCATAGAGGCAGAGCATGTAGATCATCAGGAGCACGAAGGCAACGATGAACGAGATGATACCCTGCTGGATAGACTGTGCACCGAGAGAAGGACCAACGACCTCCTCCTGTACGATGCGGGTAGGAGCAGGCATCTTACCGGAGTTAAGAGTGTTGGCGAGGTCCTTGGTGTCCTCGATGGTGAAGTTGCCGGAGATTTCAGAGTTACCGCCTGAAATCTCGCTGTTTACGCGTGGAGCGCTATATACGGTGTTGTCGAGCACGATGGCTACGGCACGACCGATGTTCATCTTGGTGAGCTGAGCCCAACGGCGTGCGCCGTCGCTGTTCATCTGCATTGAAACGTTTGGCTGACCATACTGTGAGAAGCCGTCCTTTGCAGAAGTGATTACGTCACCCTCCAACGGAGCGCGACCTGAAGGCTCTGTAACCTTGATTGCGTGGAGCTCATAAACCTGACCCTTGGTGTCGAAATCGGCTGGCTTTGCACTCCAAAGGAGTTTGAGGTCAGAAGGAAGCACCTGCTTTGCGATGTCGGAATAGATAATCTTGTTCACATCAGCGGTATCGCGTGCCATGGCATAACCTACGGTGCTGAGACCCTGACCTTGTACTGGCTGGAACACAGCAAACAGCGGGTTCTGCTTCTTCATTGCCTCTGCGCCCTTGTCAGCCTTGGCATCAGCCTTCTTCAGCTTGTCGAGAGCTGAAGCCTTTTCAGCCTGTGCCTCTGCCTTGGTGCTGTCAGCCTCTGCCACCTCAGCCTTTGTGCTGTCGGCAGGAGCAGCCTCAACGTCGGCACCTGCGGCATAGCGCTGGTTGAGCTGTGAGAGCAGCGGAACGATTTCCTGGCTGTTGTAGGTCTCCCAGAACTCAAGGTTTGCGCTACCCTGGAGGAGCTTGCGCACACGCTCCGGCTCTTTGATACCTGGCATTTCAACCATGATACGTCCTGACTGTCCTTCGAGCTTCTGGATGTTTGGCTGAACGACACCGAACTTGTCGATACGGTTGCGCACTACGAGGAAAGAGTTGTCAACTGCCG
>CALZDK010000175.1 GCA_945637645.1 uncultured Prevotella sp. | reverse complement strand
AATAACTCGTCAACTTGTCCACTCGTTCACTTGTCAACTATACAATTTGCGAAACTTAAAGAAATGAAAAAATGCACCAGATACGGAAACTGAGAACCGTGGAGATGGAGCGTCTCACGGTGGAGGAATTTAAGGAGGCACGGAAGACACCACTCGTAGTGGTGCTCGACGACGTGCGTTCAATGTACAACGTAGGCAGTGTGTTCCGCACTGGCGACGCCTTCCGCATTGAGGCACTTTACCTCTGCGGCATAAGTGCCACGCCTCCCGCCACGGAGATACACAAAACGGCACTCGGAGCCGAGGACAGTGTGGAGTGGCAACACTTCGACACCGCCCTTGAGGCAGTGAGAAAACTCAAAGACGAGGGATATGAGGTGTGGTCGGTGGAACAATGTGCCAACAGCACCAAGCTGAACGCCTTCGTGCCCGACCCCAAAAAACGCTATGCCGTGGTGTTGGGAAACGAGGTGAAGGGTGTACGTCAAGAAGTAATCGACGCTTCCGACGGATGCCTCGAAATACCACAACTTGGCACGAAACACTCCATGAATGTCAGTGTAACGGCAGGCATAGTCATGTATAAGTTCGTTTTTGTATAAAAAAGGGTGAAAATATTTTGCAGGTTGCTCCTTTTTCAGTAATTTTGCAAGCAAAATTCTAAATTTTATATACAATATGGCATATACACGTATGACCGCTGCAGAAGCCGCAGCGCTGATCAAGAACGGAGAGAACATTGCCCTTAGCGGATTCACACCATCGGGTGCCGCCAAGGCCGTGACTAAAGAGTTGGCCAAGATTGCCCTCGCCGAACACGAGGCAGGCCGCGAGTTTCAGGTAGGCATCTTCACCGGCGCCTCTACAGGACAGAGCACCGACGGTGACCTTGCCAACGCACAGGCAATACGCTACCGCGCACCCTACACCACTAACGGCGATTTCCGCAAGCATGTGAACATGGGCGAGATTGCATACAACGACATTCACCTCTCACAGATGGCACAGGAGCTGCGCTACGGATTCATGGGACAGGTGGATTGGGCTATTCTCGAAGTGTGCGACCTTGAGGAAGGCGAGACAACATGCAAGGCTTACCTCACGTCGGCAGGCGGCATAAGCCCAACAGCTGCACGCTTGGCAAAACACGTCATCCTGGAGCACAACACCTTCCATAGCCCTGACGCAAAGTTCCTCCACGACGTTTATGAACTGCAAGACCCTCCATACCGCCAGGCAATACCCATCACAAAGGTTGACGACCGCATCGGTACGCCTTACGTGGAAATCGACGCGAAGAAAATCGTTGGAGTGGTAGAATGCAATATTCCCGACGAGGCTCGCGCATTCAAGGATCTCGACCCGATAACCACCCAGATAGGCAACAACGTGGCTGAGTTCCTCGCAGCAGACATGAAGCGTGGTATCATCCCTCCAACATTCCTCCCGCTGCAGAGCGGCGTGGGCACCACAGCAAACGCCATTCTCGCCGCACTGAGCATGGACAAGAACATTCCCGACTTCAACATCTTCACCGAGGTGCTGCAGGACGCAGTGGTGGACATGATGCTCAACGGACGTGTGAAAGTGGCATCGGCTTGCTCGCTCACAGTGACAAACCCAAGTCTCATGAAGGTGTATGACAACATCGACTATTTCAAGACTCACCTCACACTCCGACAGAGCGAGATATCTAACTCTCCAGAGCTTATCCGCCGACTCGGCGTTATTGCCATCAACACCGCCCTGGAGTGCGACATCTACGGCAACGCCAACTCCACACACATCACAGGAACAAAGATGATGAACGGTATCGGCGGTTCGGGCGACTTTGAGCGCAATGCCTACATAAGCATCTTCACCTGCCCGTCGGTGGCAAAGAACGGTGCCATATCTTCTATCGTGCCTATGGTGAGCCACCACGACCACACAGAGCACGACGTGAACGTGATCGTTACCGAACAGGGTGTTGCCGACCTTCGTGGAAAGAGCCCTATGCAGCGCGCACAGTGCATCATAGAGAACTGCGCTCACCCCGACTATAAGCAGCTGTTGTGGGATTACCTGAAGATAGCAAAGGGCGGACAGACACACCACAACCTCCCCGCAGCCTTCGCATTCCACGACACCCTCATGCGCAAGGGCGACATGCACCTTACCGACTATGCGGAATACGTGAAATAACAGAAAAACACTGTGACCGACAGTAAGATACATAAGATAAACACATTCCCTGGCGAAGGTGATTTGCCTTCGCCACCCCAACGCTTCAATAATCCCTTTGGCTACGAGCCGCACCCACTGTGCAGGCTCGCGGCAAGGGATTTGTCGGCTTATCTGATCGAAAGGACGGAATGGAAAGACGAACTGCGGGGAGGCAAGATGTTCGGTGTGCTCGTGGTGGAACACGAGGGACAGACAGGATATCTCGCCGCCTTCTCAGGACAGCTCGACGGACGTGCCGACCACGACTTCTTCGTGCCGGCAGTGTTCGACTACCTGCAACCCGACGGATATTTCAAAACCCACGAGGCGGAGATAAGCCGCATAAACCAGAAGATTACCGACATTGAGGAGAATCCGGAACGTCTGAGGCTCATGGAAGAGTCGCAAAAGGCACAATACGACTCTCTGCATGAGATTGACGCCTACAAGCAGCAGATGACCGAGGCAAAACGACAGCGCGACATTATGCGCGCCAATGGCGAGGACAACACCCCCGAAGAGAAACTCATACGCGAGAGCCAGTTTATGAGGGCGGAGCTTGTAAGGCTGAAACAAAAATGGCGTAACATACAGAATGCCATAGACGAGGAGATGGCAAAATACGAACATGAGATAGACCGCCTGAAACAGCTGCGCCACGAGAAATCGGAAGCACTTCAGCTATGGCTTTTCCACCATTTCGTGATGAAAAGCTCACGCGGCGAAGAACGCGACCTCGTGGACATTTTCCAGTTCACGCCCAGGGGCATGCCGCCTGCAGGATCAGGAGAGTGCTGTGCTCCAAAGCTGCTGCAATATGCCTTCGACAAGGGTATGAAACCGCTCTGCATGGCGGAGTTCTGGTGGGGCGACTCGCCAAGGCACGTCATACGCCGACACGGCGAGTACTATCCCTCCTGCCGTGGCAAGTGCCTGCCAATACTCACCTTCATGCTTGAGGGTATGGACGTTGACCCCGACCCCCAGCAGCAGGACAACGGAGGCGAAATAGAGATTCTCTACAAGGACGAGTGTCTGTTGGTCATCAACAAGCCCATAGGGCTGCTCTCAGTGCCAGGAAAATATGAGAGGCGGTCGGTGTTCACCGAGCTCATCGACAGAGGCTTCACTCCAAAGATAGTACACCGTCTCGACATGGACACCTCAGGACTTCTCGTTGTCCCGCTGACCGTAGAGGCTCACCGTTTCCTCCAAAGGCAGTTCTTCAACCGCACCGTGAAAAAACGCTATGTTGCCATCGTAGAGCCGCTTGTGGGCATAACATTGAACGAGGGCGACCACGGGGTTATTGACCTTCCGCTGATAGCCGACCCTTACGACCGCCCAAGGCAGATGATTGACTTTGAATATGGAAAGAGGGCAATAACAGAATGGGAAGTAATGTCGCCGCAACCTCACGGGCTGTCGGAACACGAGGTATGTCTGTTGCTAACGCCGCACACCGGCCGCACACACCAACTTAGGATGCACTGTGCGTCCACAGAAGGTCTTTCCGCGCCAATAAAGGGCGACATGCTTTACGGACACCGTGCGGAGAGGATGTATCTCCATGCAAAATACCTTGAATTCATACATCCCATGACAGGAAAGACAATGCGTTTCACCGTAGAACCCCCATTCTTGAAAGGTTAATAAGGAGGGAGTTGACGAGTTGACAAGTTGACGAGTTGACAAGTTGACGAGTTGAC
>CALZDK010000174.1 GCA_945637645.1 uncultured Prevotella sp. | reverse complement strand
TCCCTTGCCCCTGTGCCTCAACCAGGCTATCATGTCACCTTCGTCATCTCAGGGACAATCAATCAATAACTCAATTTAACTTAAGAGTGTCTTATGGCAACTGCAAGCCTAATGTCTTAGCCAAGACTGTCACAGTTATGACAGCCGTCTGTCGTAGTTATGACAGCCGTCTGTCGTAAGGTGACAGTGCGCCCTTTGGTTAAAGTTTCCCACCCTTTTATAGTATCAGCTACCTTTTAATAGGAGGGCTGGTGTCTCACCCGCCCCTTGCCTCAATAGCCTCTCTCATGCAATTCTACATCGGAGGTTAGTATTTAGGCGAGGTGTGGGTGAGTCACCCACACTCCTATATGGAGCCAGTAGATTTCACTTAAGGTGGGAAAGTTGAGTCAATTTAAGTTGATAACATGCGAAACAGGAATGCTTTGTTTTATTTCTGTGCTTGTTTTTGCATTCCCTCCTGGAACTTTTGTTGCAGTTGCTTTGCAAGCTCATTGTCGGGATTTAGTTTCAGAGCCTTTTCATAGTCTTGCATCACGTTGAGATAATAACGTGGACCGTTCTGCACCGGGTCTTGAACAATGCGAACCATGTAGAGATAACCACGAAGAGTGTACACGTCAGACATGTCGGCACCTTTCATCTGCTCCATCTTTTCTATGGTTTGCCCAGCCTCTGCCAACAGGTTTTCGGTTTGTTCGGCATTAGGATTCATCACCGAGAAGTTGAGGCTTTGCAAAACCGTCTGATACTTTGGCTGGATGGAGTCGGGGAACATGGCGTCGATACGCTTCATCTCGGCAATGCAGTTGAGGAATGCCTCCGGAGTGGCTGCCTGCAGTTTGCTGAGCGACTTGCCTATGAGAGCCTGCATCTGCGACGACTCCTGGGCATTGGTACTTACACATGCCATCAGACAAAAGGCGATGGCAAAAAGGCGAGATTTAAAAATTTGAAATGTCATAAGCTTTATTATTTTTAAGTGATACAAATATTCCGATATAAAAGAAGCGGTCGCGGCTGGCTGTTTGCGGCAAACCGTCTGACTGGAAGCCAAAGACATTGGTCCTGCCGAGAATGTTATTGATCGATGTATATACAATGACCTTCGGGCTTACAAGCCAAGTGAGGTTGGCATCAACACTGTTATAATAAGGTGTGGTGCCCGACGTGAATTTTCTACCGCTGGCATACGACTCAGCCACACCGAATATCATTTTCCCTATGGAATACTTGGCTGTCAGCCTGATGTTGTGACGAGAGGCATATTCAGGTGCCCGCAGGCTGGTATAGTCAAGATAGAGTCGCTCGGAGTCGTTGAAGGCATAGGAAACGGTGGTCGTGAGATTTTTCACCAACGAGTGGTTCTCAAAGAAAAAGTCGATACCCTTACTCGTACCGTAGCCTTCGGCAGTGTATGACGCGTCTGCCTGCAGGGGAAGGTGGCGGTATTTCTTGTAGTAGGGTTCAATGCGCACCAACGTTTTCTTTTTGTTGTATTGTAGGCTGAGGATGGCATGGTCTGACGTGCTTTGGGGCAGGCTCATTCCGCTTTTTGCTATATATTCGTCCTCGGCGGCTTGGCTATAACGCCCGAACATTGCCGATATCTGGAATGTCTTGTCGGGAACATAGCTCACGGTGGCACGAGGCATAAGCATCCAGTTGCCTGCATAGCCAAGATGTTCCGCCCTGCCCGAAACATTGAGGAACAGGCGTGGGACTATACGCCAGTAGGCATCTACGTGTGCGGCAAGGAGATTGTAATCCACATGGTATTGATACCCGCCGTATCTCAGCTTGCTGTTGCGGATATAGTCCTCTGCACCTGCCGACATCTTGAGGGCAAGCGAGAACACTTTGCGCAGTTCCGTTTTCAGGTGCACCTCGTTACGGAAGTTGTAGTAGTGGTCGCCACGCGCGAGAGCATCGTCAATGTCGGTTATCACCGACGAGTTGGCAACACCTGCAAACAGACTGTATCCTCCCCCGATGTTTGCCTTTAAGGTGACATTCGCATAGACGTTGTGCTCCTTGAACGCAAGGTTGCGGCAGTCGATATTCTGCCCTACGGAACTAAGGTCATAGCCTACGTACGACTTCAACACGCAAGCCGACGAGATGTCAGACTTGTATTGCATCTCGCCCGACAGTTTGCGGTAGGGACTTGCCCAATCGCAGCGGTCAGGGAAGAGAGAGTTGTATAGTCCCATGCTGGTATAGTCGGCATTGAACGACAGGCTGCTTTGCCTGAATGTCTTTGTGCCACCGATGTTCCAGTCAACCAACGAGGCGCTTACTCCCAACTTGTCGCCTGTGGCCACGTCAGTCGTTTCCATGGGCAGCACCGACGACAGAGCCTGCCCGTATTCGCCGCCGTAGCCTCCTAACGAGAAATTGATGCCTTTGAACAGAAACGGCGAGAAACGACCTCGTTGTGCCTGTCCGTCCACATTCGTACTGTAAGGCATCAGGACATGCATGCCGTTGATAAAGGTCTGGCATTCTTCACTCCCGCCGCCACGCACATACAGTTTTCCGTCCTCTCCCACCTTTTGTGTGCCGGGCAGGTTTTGCAGGGCGGCAACAATGTCGCCGCACGAATTTCCCGCCATCACCACGTCGAGCGCATCCATAGACTTGAAGTTGTCGCTTTTTCCGAAACTGTAAGAGCTGGCTGTCACTACCACCTCGTCTATTGTCGTTGCCCGCTCGCGCATTACAATATTGAGGCCTTGAAGTGTTCGGGAAGTCAGCGTATAGTCGTCAAATCCCATAAAAGTGGCACGCAGCGTAAGTTCTCCCGTGCCGTCGGTCTGAAAAGAAAAGCGTCCGATCGAGTCGGTCAGGCATCCGTCGATGGTTCCAACAATAAAGACATTGGCGCCTGCCAGCGGTTCGTGTCCGTCGGTGACAATGCCATTCACTGTTGTCTGCGCTGACAGTCGGCAAGCGGCAAACAGCGTGATCAAGAGATATGTTATTCGTCGTTTCATGCCGCAAAGATAACACATGAAACGGCATGACACCAAATTTCATTGACAGACACCTAACTTTGCGGACAGAAAAATAAGCCCACTGACGAATGACTAAGAAAAAGTGACCAATGGCTAAGAAATAAAGGAACGGAGTTTAGGCACATAGGTGCGCGACACAGGCACCAACGTAGGACATTTGCCGAGCAAAAGGCGGTAGCCGTTGGAATTGCCTTGGGCAGAGGTGATGTTGTTAAGGTTGACCACAAACGACCGGTGACAACGGAAAATGTTTCCATAGTCGTTAAGCTCGTCGAGCACGGCAGAGAGTGTGGTATGTAACTCTGTCTTCTGCACATCCTCGCCCTTTGCAAAGCATACCACGACATTGTTCTTCTGTGCCTCTACATACAGTAGGTCGTTGATTGGGATAAGCAGGTCGTTGCCTCTGACTTTGTTGTCGTGTAGGGTGATGGTGACACCCGTTTGTTGGTCTGTGGTCTTGTCGATAAGGGCTTCCAGTTGGCTGCGCAAATGTTTATGGTAAGTGATGCCCACGGAAAAAATCGTGATGATGACACCTATTATCATTGTTTGATAAAGAAACAACAGGCAGTTGCCCAGTGTTATGGGATAATAGAATATGAATGACGACGCGAAGAAATTACAGATACCGACAAACAACACCATGACCAACACCACCAACGACTCGTGCCAGACCCTCCAAGGAGAGACTATCCTGTGGAGTGGTTTGATGGCTTTCCCATAGACGTAGCAGCAACAGAAGGCTATGGCTCCAAATATCAGCGACACCAGGAACTTGTTGCCTTGGTAATAGTTGAACCCGAAAGGCTGCAAAAAAAATAGAATCATAAACACGATGCCACAAAATATGGTGCAGTCTCTAAGCCAGTGACTGCTCTGTGGAAACGGGTATTTGCGCGTGAGGAACGACATGGAATGGTTTTGTTT
>CALZDK010000173.1 GCA_945637645.1 uncultured Prevotella sp. | reverse complement strand
GGCAGACACATGGGTCTGCCCCTACAGGCGGCGGTTTAGTAACTTCAGAAACTTGTATAACAAAAAATAATTCAAAATGCCATTAAGACTACCAGACAAGCTGCCCGCTATAGAGCTGCTTAAGAAAGAAAACATTTTCGTGATGGACAACTCAAGGGCAACAACTCAGGATATCCGCCCTCTGAGGATTGTCATCCTTAATCTCATGCCCCTGAAGATCACCACAGAGACCGACCTCGTGCGTCTGTTGTCAAACACTCCGCTGCAGCTCGAAATCTCATTCATGAAACTCAAGAGCCACACACCCAAAAACACTCCCATTGAACACATGATGATGTTCTACCGCGACTTTGAGGATATGCGTGACGAGAAGTTCGACGGAATGATTGTCACTGGGGCTCCCGTGGAGACCTACGACTACGAGGAGGTGACCTATTGGGACGAGATAAGCACCATACTGAAATGGGCACGCACCCATGTGATGTCAACAATGTATATCTGCTGGGCGGCGCAGGCAGGACTCTACTGCCACTACGGAATACCCAAATATCCGCTCGACAAGAAGATGTTCGGCATCTTCCGGCAGCATCCCCTCGCTCCGCATCTGCCCATATTCCGCGGATTCGACGACACGTTCTTCATGCCTCACAGCCGACACACGGAAATAAGGCGTGAGGACATAGAGAAATGTCCAGAGCTTACCGTCATTGCCGAGTCGCCTGAGAGCGGAGTGAGCATGGTGATGGCACGTGGGGGAAGGGAGTTCTACATAACCGGACATCTTGAATATGCACCCGACACCCTCGACAAGGAGTATCGGCGCGACGTGGGAGTGAGAAGCGATGTCGGACTGCCCAAAAACTACTATCTCGACGACGACCCTTCAAACAAACCCGTCGTGACTTGGCGCGCACATGCCAACCTGCTCTATAGCAACTGGATAAACTATTATATCTATCAGGTCACGCCATACAACATAGATGAGATATATTAAGAATCGGGACATACAGACACTGGAACTGCTGGCACCGGCAAAAAACCTGGAATGTGGCATAGCTGCCATCGACCATGGTGCCGATGCCGTGTATATTGGTGCCGACCATTTCGGCGCTCGTGCCGCCGCGGGTAACAGCACAGACGACATCGCCCGGCTCTGCAGCTATGCACACCAGTTTGGCGCAAGGGTGTATGTCACGGTAAACACCATCGTTTATGACAACGAGATAGACAGTGTGCGCAGCTTGCTCAAACGCATTGTGGAAGCTGGGGCGGATGCCATTCTCGTGCAGGACATGGCTCTCGTCTCCATGCTGAGTGACATAGGTTTGGAGATGCATGCCAGCACCCAGACCGACAACCGCACCGCCGACAAGGTGGAGTGGCTCAGGGGACTTGGATTCAAGCGTGTGGTGCTCGCCCGTGAGTTGTCTGTAGATGAGATAGCCGAGATACACGCCAAACACCCCGACGTGGAGCTTGAAGTCTTTGTACATGGAGCGTTGTGCGTAAGCTATAGCGGGCAGTGCTATGCCTCGCAATACTGTTTCCAGCGTTCGGCAAACCGTGGAGAGTGTGCGCAGTTCTGCAGGCTGAAGTTCGACCTTGTCGATGCCGAAGGAAAGGTGATTGAGCACGACCGTCACCTGCTCTCGCTTAAGGATATGTGCCAGATAGACAATCTCGAAAGGCTTGCCGAGGCTGGTGCCGTGTCGTTCAAGATTGAGGGCAGGCTGAAGGATGTGGCTTATGTGAAGAATGTCACGGCAGCCTACAGCCGCAGGTTAGACGAGATTGTGGCTGCCCATCCCGACAAATACCGGCGTGCATCCTTCGGCAGGGTCGATTATGGCTTTGATCCCGACCTGCGGAAGACTTTCAATCGTGGCTATACTACATATTTTGCCGACGGTCGCCAACCCGACATCTTCTCTCCCGACACACCGAAGGCTCTCGGCGAGTATGTGGGAAAGGTGAAGGAAGTGAAGCGCCAGTGTCTCACCGTAAGCGGAGTGGCGTCGTTTGCCAATGGCGACGGTCTGTGCTTCATCAATGCCGACCGCCAGCTTGAGGGCTTTCGTGTCAACCGTGCCGAGGGCAACCGTCTCTATCCCTCTTCCATGCCGCGCAACCTTCGTCAGGGTGTAGCCCTCTATCGCAACAACGACCAGCAGTTTGAGCGGCTTCTCTCCCGTCCTTCGGCAGTTCGTCGCCTCTCGATCACCATGTCGTTATCCGCCACCGAGAGTGGCTTTGCCCTCGATGTGGCGACGGAGGATGGCAGAAAAGCAAGGGTGGAGGCGAAAGCTGAACACACCGTGGCTCAGAAGCCGCAACACGAGAACATCGTGCGCCAACTGTCCAAACTTGGCACCACGATATACGACTGCACCAATATAACCATTCCCGACGATTTCCCATGGTTTGTGCCTTCCAGCCTGTTGGCACAGATGAGGAGAGATGCGTGCGCAGAGGTGAGTGAACATTCGCTCACGTCAAAGAATCCCTCACCTCTCACGTCTAACAGTCTCTCACCCCTCACCTATAAGAATCCCTCTCGTCCCCCTTACCTTCTCAACGCCTCCAACACCCTTGCCGTCGAGTTCTATCGCCAGTTGGGAGTAGAGGCTTCGGCTTTTGAAACTCAGAAGAAGCATGGAGTGGGGGAGAAGTTGATGCAGTGTCGCTTCTGTCTGCGCCACGCCTTGGGGTATTGTGTCAATAAGGGAGGAAGGAAACCACAGTGGAAAGAACCCTTGTTTCTAAGACTGCCCGACGGCAGGAAGTTTCAACTTCAGTTCAACTGCAAACGATGCGAAATGTACTTGCTTTCATAGTGTCGTGTATCGTCTGCTCGGCATGCTATAATCAGGCAAGCCAGACACCAGACGCTTGGAGTCTTACCGAGAAGCAGCAAGACTCCATATCTTTCTATACCACACACCATTACACTCAAAACTTCAACTTTGTGGTTAAAGGTGACAGTCTTGTGCTTTATGCCGACCGCAGCGACGAGATCGTTGACCCCGACATGGAACAAGACTCTGCTGTGGTGGCTCCTGGAGAGCGTGTGGTAGTGGCAGACATAGCCTATGTTCCTGGCGACACCATCGACTCCGTTTGGGTGAAGCTCGCTCACGACCAGATGACACAGGGATGGATTCAGGAGAGCCGCATGTTGCCCAACGTGAAGCCCGACGACCCGATATCGTGGTTCATCGACACCTTCTCCGATGTCCATCTCCTCTATTTTCTTGCCCTCTTGGTGGTGGTGTCGGCAGCCTATAGCTTGTTGCTCCTGAAGCGCCGCAAGGCATTAATAGTCCACATCAACGACATCGACTCCATCTTCCCGATGTTGCTTGCCTTGCTTGTGGCGACGTCGGCTGTTGTCTATGCCTCCATTCAGCTTTTCGACCCTGATTCTTGGCGTCATTTCTACTATCACCCCACACTCAATCCCTTCATTCTTCCTCCCAAGCTGTCGTTCTTCATGTCGCTTGTCTGGTCAATAGTGATTGTTGCATTGGCTGCCGCCGACGACATTTTCCGTAGGCTTGCCCTTGGCGAGGCATTGCTCTATGCTCTTGGTTTGGCTGCCGTGTGTGCTGTGGATTATGTGGTGTTCAGCATCTCCACCCTATATTACATTGGCTACCCGTTGCTCGTTGCCTACATAGTCTATGCCGTACGCAAGAGCATGAGAAACAACTACCATCCCTTCCTTTGCGGCAACTGCGGCAAACCCCTACGAAAACTTGGGAAATGCCCCCACTGTGGGGCGGTGAACGTCGAAAAATAAAAATAATTGCTGCGCCGGATAACCATGCGCAGCAATTCAATCCTTCACCTTACATCATGCAGCTCGTAACTCCAAGTGTAGTTGCAATAGCTGTAGCAATCGATACGATAAGCTGGATAATCAGCTTCCAAGTGTTCTTTTTTGTTTCTGTACTCATA
>CALZDK010000172.1 GCA_945637645.1 uncultured Prevotella sp. | reverse complement strand
CTGCAGTATGCATAAGAACGAGCCTTGTCTGCAGGAGTCGTCAGTCTTGATGCCGGAATCACCACACCCTCAGGCGATGTCCAGTCGATGCCGTTCTTAATGTTGTTTATCTGACTCAGAGGGATGCCGTACATGTCAATCATGTCGCGTCTGATGTGCGGCAACAGTTCTTTTTCCCTGAACAGGAATCCGCAACATGGCACTCTGTGTTCCAGTGGAATTGTAGTCACCGTGAGGCTCTTGTCCTCGTATATCACCTTGTTCTGTGTTGGGTCAATAGGGTGCATCTCTACCTTGAACTCCAGTCCTTGGCAGAAGTAGTCGAGTTGTTGTCTCAGCAGCGGCTCCAGGTCGCCGTGGGCATAGATGTGGAGTGGGGCAGTGCGTCCCAACATCCCGAACGACGAAATCATGCCTATGAGTCCGAAGCAGTGGTCGCCGTGGAGATGTGAAATAAACACATGCCCAATTCTCGTGAAATTGATTTTCGACCTGCGCAGCTGCAGTTGTGTTCCCTCGCCACAATCCACCATAAACTGTTTGTCTCTCAGTTCCACTATCTGCGACGATGGGTTGTGTCTCAGTGTTGGCAATGCACTTCCACAACCGAGAATATAAACTTTGAATGGTGTCATTTCACTTTGAATGTGCTGCTTGCCCTGCTATACTCATGACGATATTCTGGCTCGTTGAAAATCAGCGAGTCTGCGTCGAGTTTCTCCATAGTGTAAAGAATTGTTTCCTCCTCGTCGCCACCTCCTTCTCTCACATAGCATATTTCCAGCTTTCCGCCAACTATTCTCCATGTCTTGTAGATTATGGTAGGCTGATTGATGCTTTCGGCAATGCCTCCGTCCTTTATCATTATTCCGAGTGTGGAGCTTCCGTCTATCGGGTTTGGCATTATCCAGTTGCCCATTAGTGTGGTCTCGTTAACTACCATTAATGGCTGCTCGCTGTCTTTCTTCATATACACAGCCATCTTGTCTCCCACGCTGTAACCTCCAAACACCTGATTCTCCTCCTTTGCATTTTCTATCGAAAGGTTCAAGGTGTCTCCAGTGTCGGTGATGAGTTGCAGCGTGTTCATCGCCGATGCCTCGCCACAAATTCCATACACCATAACGTTCTCGTCTCCAGCAACGTTAGACTCAGTTTCCTCAACTGAAACCTCAGCACTCTGCTGTGCTTTGTTTCCACATTGTGTAAATGTTGTGGCAATGAGGACTGCCACTGCCCATAAAAGGATTTTCTTCATATTTTCAATTATTTATTTTTCAATGTTCAACTTTCAATCATCAATGTTCATTCTTTTTCGCCTCGTTCCAAAGAGCATCCATTTCGCCGAGAGTCATTTCCTTCAGTGGCTTGCCGATTTTTATGCTGTGCTCCTCAATGTAGTTGAACCTGCTGATAAATTTATGGTTTGTCAGCTCCAGTGCCGTGTCAGGGTTCAGATGGTAGAGGCGGCCGGCGTTTATCACACTGAAAAGGAAGTCGCCAAACTCTTTCAGCGAGTTCTCTTTGTCGCCTTTTTTCAGTTCCGTTTCAAGCTCGCCCAATTCCTCGTGCACCTTCTCCCACACATCGCCGGCATCTTCCCAGTCGAAGCCCACATTGCGGGCCTTGTCCTGTATGCGGTATGCCTTTATCAGCGAGGGCAGCGCGTCGGGCACACCCGACAGCACACTCTTGTTGCCGTCTTTCTCCTTCAGTTTTATCTGTTCCCAGTTCTCTATCACCTGTTTCGATGTCGTCGCCTTTGCCATCTCGTCCTCCTCGTCCTTTGTTTCCTCTGGCTGGTAGGGCAATGGTTTGGGTTCTTCTGCTCCCACCTGCGACGGATGATATACGTGAGGGTGTCGGAATATGAGTTTGTCGGAAAGCTTGTTGCACACGTCGGCAATGTCAAACTGTCCTTTCTCGTCGCCAATCTTTGCATAGAAGCAGACATGGAGCAGCACGTCGCCAAGCTCTTTGCAGATGTTCGGTGTGTCGTCCTTCATCAGGGCATCTGCAAGCTCGTAAGTCTCCTCTATGGTGTTTGGTCGCAGGCTCTCGTTGGTCTGCTTCCTGTCCCATGGACATTTCTCGCGAAGAGTGTCCAAAACGTCAATCAATCGGCCAAAAGCCGCCATTTTTTCTTCTCTCGAATGCATAATATTAAAAATTTCGTGCAAATATAATAATTTTCCGCGGAAAATTAGTAATTTTGCCACGTTTTTTAAAATGAATTATTAAATAAGGTATATATAAATGGAACTTCAAAGCAAATACGACCCACAAGCAGTGGAGTCGAAATGGTATCAGTACTGGCTTGACAACAAGCTCTTCAGCAGCAAACCCGACGGTCGCGAACCATACACAATTGTGATTCCGCCGCCAAACGTAACAGGTGTGCTCCACATGGGACACATGCTCAACAACACCATTCAGGACATTCTCGTTCGACGTGCTCGAATGGAAGGAAAGAACGCATGCTGGGTGCCTGGCACCGACCATGCTTCCATTGCCACAGAGGCAAAGGTGGTGAAGCGTCTGGCTGAAAAGGGCATAAAGAAACACGATCTCACACGCGACGAGTTTCTAAAGCATGCTTGGGACTGGACCAACGAGCACGGAGGCATTATCCTCAAGCAGCTCCGACGTCTTGGAGCATCGTGCGACTGGGACCGCACAGGATTCACCATGGATGAGGTGCGATCAAAGAGTGTCATCAAGGTTTTCGTCGATCTCTACAACAAGGGACTCATCTATCGTGGCCTGCGCATGGTAAACTGGGACCCTAAGGCACAGACAGCCCTCAGCAACGAGGAGGTTGTGTATAAGGACGAGCAGTCGAAACTCTACAACCTTAAATACTATGTTGCACCTGAGTATCAGGACACCATAGGCGACACCGCACAGCTTGAGGCTGAGGGCAACATCATCCACCGCGACGAGAAGGGATTCTATGCCGTTGTTGCCACCACACGCCCTGAGACAATCATGGGCGACACAGCCATGTGTATCAATCCCAAGGACCCGAAGAACCAGTGGCTCAAGGGAAAGAAGGTAGTTGTGCCTCTCGTAGGCAGGGTTATTCCTGTCATCGAGGACCGATATGTTGACATTGAGTTCGGAACAGGATGTCTGAAAGTCACTCCTGCACACGACACCAACGACTATATGCTCGGCAAGACCCACAACCTCGAAACCATCGACATCTTCAACCCCGACGCAACCATCTCCGCCGCATCGCCTCTCTATGTGGGCATGGACCGCATGGACTGCCGCCGACAGATTGCTGTCGATCTCCAGGAGGCTGGTCTCATGGAGCGTATAGAGGACTATAATAATAAGGTGGGATATTCCGAGCGAAATCCCGACACTGCCATCGAGCCACGCCTCTCGCTCCAGTGGTTCCTCAAGATGCAGCACTTTGCCGACATCGCGTTGCCGCCGGTGGTCAACGGCGAGATGAACTTCTATCCCGCAAAATACAAGACAACATACAAAAACTGGCTTGAGAACATTCAGGACTGGTGCATCTCACGCCAGCTCTGGTGGGGACACCGCATACCTGCCTACTACTATGGCGACGAGCAGTTCGTTGTTGCCGAGACAGCAGAGGAGGCTCTGCCACTGGCACGCGAGAAGAGCGGCAACGCCAATCTTCAGCTCTCCGACCTGCGTCAGGACGACGACGCTCTCGACACATGGTTCTCGTCGTGGCTCTGGCCAATCTCCCTCTTCGACGGAATAAACAATCCCGGCAACGAGGAGATAAACTACTACTATCCCACCAGCGACCTCGTCACCGCTCCCGACATCATCTTCTTCTGGGTGGCTCGAATGATTATGGCAGGCGAGGAATACATGGGCAAGTTCCCGTTCAAGAATGTCTATTTCACCGGTATCGTGCGCGACAAGCTTGGCCGCAAGATGTCGAAGAGTCTTGGCAACTCGCCCGACCCAATCGACCTCATCGAGAAGTTCGGAGCCGACGGTGTGCG
>CALZDK010000171.1 GCA_945637645.1 uncultured Prevotella sp. | reverse complement strand
CCTTCAGCGGCTGGTCCTTCTTACCGTTCTTTGTAGTGATGATGATCACACCGTTTGCGGCACGTGAACCGTAGATAGCACCTGCAGCGGCATCCTTCAGCACCTGGATGGTCTCGATATCGTTAGGAGAGAAGTCACGGATAGTGGTACCCATTGGCACACCGTCGATGACATAGAGAGGAGCGGTTGAACCGAAAGAACCGATACCACGGATGCGCACCGATGGGTCGGCACCAGGCTGACCGTCTGTTGTAATCTGTACTCCAGGCACCTTACCTTCGAGCATGGTAGAGATGTTGGAGTTAGAAACTTTCTTGAGTTCGTCGGCGTTCACGATAGACACTGAACCTGTGAGGTCTGCCTTCTTCTGAACACCATAACCAACGACAACGACCTGTTCCAGAACGTTGTTGTCGGAGCTAAGTTGAATAGGTTCGAGCACCGCGCGTCCGCGTACAGCTATTTCACGCGAGTTGAAACCAAGATAACTTACTACGAGCACCGCATTGGGTTTCACGTCAAGTTGGAAATTACCGTCAAGGTCAGTCACTGCGCCCACTGTAGAGTCTTTCACTCTGACAGACGCGCCGATGAGTGGCTCACCGAGGTCATCAACAACCTGTCCCTTGACCTTGATGGTCTGATCCTGTGCTACTGCTGCCATTGCAGGCATCGGGCTGAGCGTAATGCTGCCGATGGCTCCCAAGCATAGCATCATTGAGAATAATTGTTTCTTCATCTTACTTGAATTTAGGTTTTTTAAATTAAATATTTTTTTGTTTCTGGTTCTAAGCGGGCGGGGTGTCATAAGACATTCCGTGCGGATAAAACGAGGCTAACTATTCAGTTTGCGGTTGCAAAACTATAAAAAATATAATCTCGTTAGGTGGACAAATCCGCATTTTAGGTGGACAAAAGGCTTTTTCTACCTCTTTTATTGCTATTTTGACGCTCTTTCTACGCAAGAAGAGGGACTTTCTCCGTATTTTTTTGTGAAACAGCGTGAAAAATACTTAGGGTCGTTGAAACCCACACGATAGGCGACATCGGTGATGTTGCAGGTGCCGCCGCTCTGCAGGAACAACTCGCGTGCGATGTTGAGACGGTAGTCCTTGACAAACTGAGTGGTGGTCTGTCCCGTCTCGTTCTTTATCTTTTTTGCAATTAGGCTTCGGCTCATTCCAACAACTTCCGCCAGACGGTCTCCGTCGAACGACGAGTCGCCGTAGTTCTGCTCCATGGCTTTCATCAGTCGTTCCATGAAGGTGTGTGTCTTGCCGCTTGCACGCTGCTGGTCCTCCTCCGCCATCTTGGCGTAGCTTTGCTTGAAGCGCTCCTGGGTGTCGAGGATGCTGCGGATGCGCGACTGGGTTACTATAGGGTTGTCGGAATTCTCAAGGGCCTCGCGTATTGGGGTAAGCAGTCGAAGTGTCTCTCGCTCCCTTATCACCGTCATGCGGCGCTTAAAAAGATATGTGGCAAGGGCGACGAGGGCTATTATGACAAGGCATACAAACCACCACGATTTCCAGAAGTATGGAGCCACATGGATTTCGAGCGTCGCCGTGTTGAGCACATCGCCCGACATTGCCGAGAGATACCTCACCTCGAAGGTGTATTTGCCAGAGGGCAGGTTGGTGTAGCGCACTGAGTGCTCGCCCGGACGCATCCTCACCCACTGTTGCTCAAAGCCTTTCAGGCGATAGCAATACACCCCCTTTGCCTCGCTGCTATACTGCAGTGCGGAGAACTGTATGGAGAAGGACTTGTCGGACTCATGGAGTCGCAGCACGCTTGCCACGGAAATGTCCTGGTCGAGATAGTCTGATCCGGAATATACATTTTGGTTGCCCACGCTCACGGAGGTGAAGGTCAGCTTCTCGCTTCCTCTCGCTATGAGGTTTGAGCCATGCACCACGGTGAGTCCTTTGTCGGATCCGAGATAGACGTTCTTGCCTGCCGCCAATGCCGAGTTCCAATAGAAGGTGGAAGAGACTATGCCGTCGGTCTCGTCGTAGTTTGTGAATGTCCCGTCTTCAGGGTTCAGCACCGAGAGTCCGTTGTTGGTGGTAATCCAGATGTTGCCGTGTTGTCCTTCCGCAATGCCTTTCACACTGTTGTTTGCCAAACCGTCCTCCGTGGTGTAAGCCTTGAACTGCAGTTCTCCGTCGGCGTCAGTAGTGGCGCGGTAGATGCCGTAGCTGTTGCTGCCTATCCACACGCTTCCGTCGCGCGACTGGCAAAAGCTCGTTATCTTGTCCACCACCTTCGATTCCGGCTTGTCGAGCTTGTACATAAGGTTATTACAGAGGAAAGGATAGCCTTTCTTGTTGCGTTTTGTGAGGTCGATAATGCGCAATCCTGTCTGGCTTCCCATCCAGAGTTGTCCGCGGCTGTCAATCAGCGATCCTATGCAGCCTCGTGCGTCAAGACAGCGTTCGAAAGGCAGAATGAGCTTTCGCTGGTCGAAATCGTAGAAGAACATTCCGTCGTTGCTTCCTATCCACAGTCCGTTGTTGCGCTTGTCGTATATCAGTGCACCTATGTAGTTGAGCAGTTTCTGGTATTTCTCATCCACCTCGAGGTGGTAAATCTCTGAGGGATTGTCCATCATCACGGCATCGATGCCTCCTCCCCATGTGCCCACCCAAAGTCGGCGGCGGTCGTCGGCGGCGAGAGTGGAGACGCAGTTGTGAGTCAGTCGGCTGTTTTCCGCCGTGAAATGTTCAAAGTCCTCTGTGCCTTGACGTTGTCTGTTCAGTCCTCCATCTACGGTGCCTACCCACAGGGTGCCGTCGTGCTCCACGAGCATGGCGTTGACACAGTTTGGCGACAGCGATGTCGGCGACGTGGTGTGTGTATAGTTTTTTAGGTCGAGCTGCCGGGAAGAGAAGCGGAACACTCCTGCCGACTCCGTTCCCACCCATACTGCTCCTGGACGCACGAGTATGCAATGCACGAAGTCGCCACGGCTTTGAGCCACTGAGGCGGAGATGTCCCACGACGAGAACTTGTCGGTAACCACATCATAGATGTTTACACCTCCGAGTGTTCCCACGAGCAACTTACCGTCGCTGGAAATGGCAAGACAGGTGACATAGGAGTTGCTTATGGAGCCGTTCGACGACTCCTTGCTGTAGTGACGAATGGCGTTGGTGATTGGATTGAAGCGAAAAAGTCCAATATTTGTGGAAATCCACACATCGCCTCTGTATTTCATGATGTTAGTGACGTAGGCATTGCTTAAGGCGAGGAGTTGCGGCGACAACTCCTTTGCCGTTAGTGTTGCGTTCTCCACCACGAAATGTTTCATTCTTCCCTCCGACGACATCCACACCGACCCGTCGCCGTCAACGTCGCAGAGAGTCACGTCGGGTGTATTGCTTGAGTACTGTGTCTGGTAGGTTTCGCTAATATTTCCCATTTCATCGAAAGAAAAGCGATAAATAAGGTTGCCAAGTACCAACCAGATATTGTCTTTCGAGTCGCGATATACGGTAGCGGAGGCTTGGTTGAGAATTTTCTGCAGGTCGATGCCCTTGCTCTTTATGTCTGCCTTCTGGTAGGTGTTGAGGTCGATGACGTCTGTTCCCTCGTCGAAGCTTACCCAAAGTCGGTTGAATTTGTCCTCCACCATGTGTCGGCAAGAGTTGCTGTGAAGGCTGATGTTGCGGTTGCCGAATCCAAGGTACATGAAACCATAGCCGTCGTAGCGCGCCAAACCGCCGCCGTAGGTCGCCACCCATACAAAGCCCCGACTGTCCTCATAGATGTCGTTGACAAAGTTGTGTGGCAGACCGGCATGCATGTCGAGGACGGTGAGGTTGCTACCCCCATCGAGCGTCTGTGCCTTCAGTGTTGGCATATAAAGGCATAGTATGCAAGCTATTGCTACAATAACAGGTCTCATGTTCATTCTGGTTAGATTCCAATATTTGATTTGGCGGTTGCAAATATAAATACTTTTTTTGAAACCACAAAACTTTTCGCCATTTTTTTTGTTATTATAGAACGGCAATTCAAAGTCC